>JAJQAI010000067.1 GCA_021203915.1 Prevotella sp.
CTACTAACATTTAGGAATAATATCATATCAATTGATCAAGCAAAATTATACTTTGTATTAGTTGCAACTTGCTCAGATAACCATCTTAAGGTTCAGATGCAAAGAATCTCATACAAATATGACGAAGAAAATGGCAAAGGTGGTAATTACTATAAAGCAGAAGAAATCATAACCGACGGGACATCTTTAAACAAAGCTAAGACCAAAATTATTCCAGGCTTCGCAAAATTTCGCCGCAAAACTATAGATCGCAAGGATGAGATATTTAATACAATACGCTCAGCAGTACTGGATTAAGTAAAGTTTGTTATGATTACAGATCGAGACAATTTTCCATACGAAAGGCCGTCAAGTAGACACCAAAGGGAAGAAAAGAAAGACCGCTTTTTGGGGCTTAGAAATATTCTTAACACGATATTCATGTTAGGAGCCGTAGTTGGTGTGATTCTTTACTTTCAGTATAGTCATCATGTTGGCACGATTGTAATCCTTTTTTCCATGATGTTCAAAATTGTAGAATGCGTTTTCCGTTTCATCAAATAGGAGAAAGGATTAGCCTTCTAGCTTTCCTTATTCTTTGCTCAGTTTCCGCAAGTTCGCAAGACTATAACCAACTTACGGAAGATGGTGAGTTTATTGAAGCAGGAAGTAACAATAAAAGAGACTCCCTTTCTCATAAAAGTAAGGAAATACCCAAAAAGCTAAAAGTATGGACTGTTGATGAACGTTTCGGTGATATTACACCTGCTCAACCCGACACACTTCCACATATGTATATGAACTCTGTGTTCACATCGGGTATGCGTGGAGAATACAACACAACGGGAAATCTTGGCTCGCCTAGAATTAATAGGATTTTCATTGATCGTCCACTAAGCGATCAATTCATTTTTACTCAACCCTACGATTATTTCATCAAGCCCGTAGACCAACATTTATTCACAAACACTCTCTCCCCTATCACCAATCTAACCCTTAACGAATGTGGTGACCATACAAACGGAGAGGACCATTTTAAGGCACTCTTTGCCGTTAATGCAGGTAAAAAACTAGGAGTCGGCTTTAATTTTGACTATATCTATGGTCGTGGATATTACCAGAATCAGAGTACCTCACATTTTGACTATACCTTATTTGGTTCATATTTAGGAGATCACTACGATGCCCATTTTCTGTTTTCAATAAATCACGAAAAAGTAACGGAAAATGGCGGAATAACCGATGATAACTATATAACCCATCCGGAGGCCTTTGACGATAGTTATCGCACGAATGAGATTCCTACTGTGCTAGAATACAATTGGAATAGAAATGACAACCAGCATATTTTCTTCACTCATAGATATAACCTAGGCTTTAATCGCAAAGTACCAATGACAGAAGATGAGATTGAAGCTAGAAAGTTTGCCATTAAATCACAACAAGCAGCCCAAGCAGCCCAAGCACGTGAAGAAGCTATGAAAAAAGCTAGAGCTGAAGGCCGGGAATTTGATGAAAACGACATCCAAAGTAGTGTTACTTACGCAGGCCGTCCCGATGATGCTATAATTGCAGGAAACGAACCTACAGATAGTATTAAAGATAGCTCAGAGAGAATTTCTTTAGATAAGGTAGCTGCAGATAGTTTACTTACTAAAACGCTTGAAGAGCCAAATGATACATCATGGATGAAGAATGAGTTTGTTCCTGTAACAAGCTTTATACATACACTAAAGTTTGATAACTATAAGCGAATTTATCAAGCCTATGAAACGCCAACTGACTATTATCTAAACACTTACGATGTTAATGAAAAATTTTCTGGTGATTCCATCTATGACAAGACTTCTCACTATGAATTAAAGAACACTTTTGCAATAGCCCTACTTGAAGGCTTTAACAAATGGGCAAAGGCGGGTCTTAAAGCATTTATAACTTCAGACCTTCGCCACTTTACATTACCCGACAGTGCCGGAATGGGTACATCCTCATACAATGAACACGTTTTAAGTGTTGGTGCACAACTAAGAAAAGCAGAAGGCTCTTTTTTACATTATAATGCAACGGGCGAAGTATGGCTTATGGGCGAAGATGCAGGTCAGTTTAAAATAGATGCTGGCGCTGATTTAAACTTTAAACTTTTTGGGGACACAGTAACCCTAGCCGCTAACTTCTACTTCTATCATCTTAATCCTACCTTTTATTTTAGGCATTATCATTCCAAGCATCTTTGGTGGGACAATGATGATTTAGATAAAGAAATACGCACTAGAATAGAAGGACGACTGATTATCAAGAAAACCAAAACAACTCTTCGCTTTGGTTTTGATGACCTAAAGAATTATACTTACTTTGCTCAAAGGTATAATATCACAGAGAGTTCATCGGGAACTTTTGGACGTTCTAATAATACTGTTTCAGTTGAACAATCATCTGGAAACATAAGTCTTCTTACTCTGCAACTCGCTCAAGATTTTGCCCTAGGACCCCTAAGATGGGAGAATTTAATTACATATCAGAAATCAAGCAATAAGAACGTACTTCCCGTACCATTACTAAACATTTACACAAACCTATATCTCCATTTTTTGGTTGCCCATGTTCTTACAATAGATTTTGGTGCAGATCTGCGCTACTTCACTAAATACAAAGCTCCTGATTACAGTCCAGCACTTAGCCAATACACTGTGCAAGATAACGGTGAGGAAGATGTAGAAGTTGGTAATTACCCTATTATAAATGCATATCTAAACTTTCATCTTAAGCACACTCGATTTTTTGTAATGTTTAGCCATGTTAACGCTTCGGCCGGTAATTATTTCCTAACTCCGCACTATCCAGAAAATGGTAGAATTTTCCGTTTTGGTGTATCTTGGAATTTCTTCAACTAATTTTTTCTTGCCCTTCTCTTTTTTTTCAAAGGGATAATTCTTAAGAGGTTTTTCTTAAAAACTCATAAAT
>JAJQAI010000082.1 GCA_021203915.1 Prevotella sp.
CCATACATACTCATATGGTCTCCATTATATGTAGCCCAGCCAAGAGCCATTTCAGATAGGTCACCAGTACCAATAACAAGTGCATTTAATTTATTGGCTAGGTCCATAAGTATCTGTGTACGCTCTCTAGCTTGAGAATTCTCATAGGTTACATCATGAACTTCTTTATCTTGACCAATATCTAAAAAATGCTGCTCAACAGCCTTTTTAATATCAATCTCTTTTATAGTAACGCCAAGGGAGGTCATAAGTGATATGGCATTTGTATGAGTACGTGAAGATGTCCCAAATCCAGGCATAGTAACACCTATGATACCTTTGCGTGGCATACCAAGTTTATCAAAGGTACGAACGCACACTAGTAGAGCAAGTGTACTATCAAGGCCACCACTTATTCCTACTACAACGGCTTTTGATTTAGTATGCACAAGGCGCTTTGCTAGAGCTGAAACTTGAATGGAAAAAATTTCATTGCAACTTTTTTCCATATCTTCAGTCTTTGGAATAAACGGATGAGCATCAATCTCACGTAAAAGTTCAAAGTCGCGAGTAGAAATGGTGTTTGCTGAAATAATTTTAGCCTGATGTCCACGTTGGGCATTAACATAGGTACTATTGGTACGACGTTCAGAGCGCAATTTCTCTACGTCAATCTGAGAAATTATAAGTTGAGCTTCAAAACTAAAGCGCTCACCCTGCTTAAGAAGAACACCATTTTCATATATTAGGGCATTGCCTCCATAAACGACATCTTGAGTACTTTCTCCAAAGCCTGAGCCACTATATATGTAGCCAGTTATTGTACGAGCACTTTGTTGACGAATAAGACTCATTAAATACTCATGCTTACCTATTAGTTCATCACTAGCAGAAAGATTAAAAATCAAGTCTGCCCCTGAAAGAGCAAGATTATTACTTGGAGGAGCTGGAGCCCAGAGGTCTTCACATATTTCTATGCCAAAAAGGACGCCATCGCAAGTACGGAAAAGTGTCGGCTGAGAAGTTACTTCTATAGTATTTCCTGCAAAGCGAATTTCTTTTTGCCCTAGGTCCTCAGAGGAAGCAAACCACCTTTTTTCATAAAACTCGCTATAGTTAGGTAGATAAGTCTTTGGAACGATACCTAGTATCTCCCCTTTTTGAATAACAGCAGCGCAATTAAGGAGTATATCGCCTACAACCACTGGTATTCCAACAATACTAATGATATCGAGTTTACGAGTAAAATCAAGTAGTTTGATTACGGAGCTTTCCACCTCGTCTAGTAATAGGTTTTGTCTAAAAAGGTCTTGGCAGGTATACCCTGAAACACTAAGTTCTGGGAATACTATTATCTCTACGCCTCGGCCTTCAGCCTGCGCTATTAGGCTCTCAATCTGCTGAATATTATATGAGGTATCAGCAACTCTAACCGATGGTATGGCAGAGGCCACACTAATAAAACCATTCTGCATATATAATTCTTTTTTGTTTTTTCCCTTTTAAGGAGACTACTTAATATTTACCTGTGTAGCTCCAAAACCATATTCTCTAAATGAAGCATCTTGGTAAGTACACTTCTTATAGCGATAGGTTAGCTCATGTATAATGGCATGGCGAAGTACACCCTCACCCTTTCCATGAATAAATATTATTTTCTTGCCTTGAAGTTTTTTATATTTTTCCATAGTAGAGCGAAACACATCCAATTGATAGTTTAAAATATCTGATGATTTTAAACCCTTTGTTGAATCAAGTAGCTCGCTTGCATGAAGATCTATAACAATGGGAGCATTAGGGTCTTCTTTTTTTATCTCCTGGCGGGGTTTTGGTAAGTCTTCAATAACCTTACTCATCATTTCCTGCTTTAACTTTTCAGCATCAACTTTAAAACCACGCTGAGGCTTATCATTTTCTACTATTGGATAAATAAGAGCTAATTGCTCAAAGAATTCATTTTCTTTAAATGTATGAAGTTTATAAAACTTAGTTACATCAATACGAAATCTAACATCAATTGGAGCTTTTAAGATAAAGTCTTTCCTAAGCTTATAACTAAAAAGTTGAACTGAAACGCGTTGAAGTAGTTCAAGGTCATCACGTGAAAATTCCTCAATAAAAAGTTTTGTGTTAGGTTCAACCACTCCTTCTGAGCGCAGGCGATGAGCTGCACCTACAGCGCTATAGTAGGCATAGTTTATGTAATAATTACAATCATTAACGATATAAGCCTCAAATCTGGTTTTGGAAAGTTCCTTTATATCAACGGGAACAAATGCTAAATATACCGATAAAAGATCTCCACCTTGACGTTCTTCTATCTCGGGATAATCCTCCTTCTCTTCTTCTTGGGAATAAGAAGTTTCTTTTCTCTCAACAGGTTCATCAGACTTTGAGTTAAGGTCTTTTACCATTGAGGATACTTGATAATTTTCTTCACTAACAACAACAACATCAGTAATTGCAGTTGGTATTTGAAAGCCATCTTCATCCTCAACAAGCACGATATTCTTTCCCTGGAAGCCAGAGACAACACCGCCACCTGTCTCGCTAAGAAATCTTACCTTATCGCCTATTTTCATGCGTTCTTTGGTATTAGTAAAGAACTATCCCCATAACTTAAGAAACGAAAATCATTTTTTAGCGCGAAGTCATAAATTCTTTTCCAATCATCGCCAACAAAGGCAGAAACAAGCAGTAATAGCGTACTTTGAGGCTGATGGAAGTTAGTTATTAGCTTTTTTACTATCTTATATTCATAACCTGGCACGATGATAATCTGTGTACTAGCATGAAGAAAGTCTTGTTTTATTCTGCTAAGATAGTTTAAAATATTTTCAATCGCTCTTAAAGGAGATATTTTCTTTTGTTCTTTATAGGGTTCCCACTGATCAACATGTATATTAGAAAGAGAAATTTCTGGGTCTTCTTCTAATTTTAATCCAATATAGTAAAGG
>JAJQAI010000116.1 GCA_021203915.1 Prevotella sp.
TTATAAAGACAATGGAGATAAACTATTAGATGATGACAAAAAAGTGACTTTAACGGGAGATTACATTTATGTTCCTATCACTGATCTCTCTATGATTACGGGCGCCATTTACGAAAATGCTTACAGTGCAGTAGAAGAGCCCGCTCTTTACGGAAGTTATGAAGACGGAGACTCAAAAGGTTACGCTTTGTAGCCTTCTTCGCAAAATCCAAGAGATTTAATTCAATTTATTTTTCTTGAGGACGGAGATGAATTTCATATTGATGAAGCCGCTGTACTTTGTGATAATATTTATCATTATGTAATCCCGATAGAGGATTGGTCTGAATTATTACATAGTCGCATGAAAGGGCTTCCTTCATGCATTTATTGGAAACAGGAAGTCCCCACTTCTGAAGATATAGTAAAATTAACCACAAAATATGATGTAACGGTTGATGGGACCATAGGATATACAACAAATGCCACCCCGTCTTCTTCCACAATTGATAATTTCACGTGGTATCCAGTATATTATTCAGGGTATTTAAATGATTTAAATGGAGAAGAAGTTACTCAAGCCCGCAAAATATCTGTTACAGACCGAACTGAATACAATAAAGAGGCTGACATGTTTGTAACTGTGTACAATAACCAATCGGATGAGTATATTATTGACCCCTCAAAAGAAACCACTTTATACACTGACGAAGATGTAAGCTCTATGGTCCTCGGTGGCGGCCTTTATAAAACAGGAGACACTGAATATCGAGTTTGTTCTAAAATTAATACCAGACAAATTCTTCCAACGTTAGCCCGCAATTTGGTTGATAATGGGACTGATATAACAGACACCAATGGATGGGAAATTAAAATCCAAAATAAAAATTATGAAAAAATTGATGGCACTGGGTCTTTTACAACACTTGCCTCAATTAGTGTTAAATCAACAATTAACACCAATTCTTTGAACACTTTGGTTTCTGCCGATGTCCTTTCTGATAATTATGAGCTAGATGGACAATTGCTTGATGAGAGCGTTAGCTCTTATTTCTTAGAATTACTCAGTCCCGCACGAGAAAATTGTACCGATTTTTCTTTAGAGGGGACAACAGAATCTGATTATATTTTAAATTTTGGATTTGTCAGTCAAGATATTGTGCTGGAAAAGGATAAGGTGTACGCATTGCGTATGATTACAGGAGATATGGCAATCACAGGATTAACTTTTCAGTGGCGAAGTGACATAACCGCTGAAAATCCCGTGGTAATCGTTGGAAGAGAAGGAAATCAAATGTCGGGAGACGGATATACTTATTATACGGCTGGCGGCACTGGATATAGCTCTGAGGCTTTAGATGAAATATTAAAAGAATATGAGCAAACCTTCCTTAATTATCGTAGTTTATTTCAAATTTTTTCTGCCGCTACAGAAGAGTTAGCAATAGGAAAAGCAAATCTCATTTTAAGCGGCTTCGGTTCAATGGCTTCAAAAGAAATCGGATGGTTTTACACTATGTTAGACCGCTTCCCAAAGTCAACAGATGAAATGAAAGATGAAAAAATCGCACTAATTGATGAGGGCTTGTCTTATATTTTATTTGGAACAAATGGACAAACAGTCCCAGCTTTTTGGAAAGAAGAAAATACGACACAAGACTCTGGAGTCGTTGTCTCACAAGAGTCAGTGCAACTTCAAGGACTCATCTCAATTTATGATAATCACAACGCAGACAGCCTTTGGAATCAATTCACACAAGTTGCAAATACGTCAGATGTTAAATATTTGAAATATTATTTTATACGACATCTAACACAGAATTAGCTTAATTTAATCAATTACACCAAAACAGCAATAGTTAGTGAACCCTTAACTTTGAGTACGGTTGCTGAGTGGCAACAAGATTACGTTACCGTAGACCGCAAATTTGAGAGCAAGGTTAATGAAGATTTAGACAAAGTGATTATTGGAGAGGGGTCATTAGCTTTGGACGGAAATTATACTGTAGAAGGGATTGATAGAGGAGACGGATATATTAGCTTTTAGCATATTTATGATGAAGACAGACCAATTTATGATGTTCCCCGCCGCACTATTGATTCTACAGATGTGCTCAAAAAACCTCAATATCATGTAAAAGAAAATGGAAAATGGCATTGGCAAAAAAATGCGCCTGACGCTGACACTATTTATGTTCAAGATGATTCATTTTTGCTTTTTAAAGCAAATCAAACCATCAATAATCCATATATTGCAATTCGCATTGAATCTGACCCTATGGAAATTACTTTTGACAACATAGAAAAAACTGATTATGGATATGATGCAAACGGGGGAATACAAATTAATTTATATAATTTAAGAGGAAATTGTCTTGATAACGTGTATGTAAAACTTATTCCTGTTTTAACTTCAACTGTAACCGAGGACGTGTGGGGGAGTGAAGGCTTGAACTATGATGTTGGAATATCAAATGCGGGAACGTTAAATTGGAATTGGGATGCTGAAACTGTTCCATTTGAATGGGACCCTTCTTATTTAAAAAGTTTAAATGGAAGTTGGACTGGTACTTCTTCGGCATTAAATCCTATTTATTGCTCTTCTTTTTTAATGAATCAAGATGAAGACCACACAATCCCTTATTTATTGTTAATTGGGGACTCTAATACTCTTGCGGGTATTGTTTATTTAGAACGGGAGGTGAAATAAAATGGCTGCAACTTTTGAAGTATTATCAATAACTCGTGCTGACATCAATCAAATTAAATATTCTGATTCTTATAGTACTGCAGTACAATATTTGACCCCTACAGCAGGGGCGGTATATTTATTTTTTACCAATACGCAATCTTCAACGTTTGACCCTAACGACCAAATTGCGGTAGAAGCTAAGTCTGCGTATCATAATGAAAATAAATATTGTTACAGCGGCTATACAATTTCACCATAT
>JAJQAI010000191.1 GCA_021203915.1 Prevotella sp.
CCTCGCTAGTAATTGCTATATCATGAGGATGGCTCTCTAGAACACCCGCATTGGTAATACGGACAAACTTCGCCTCGTGTAAAGCATCTATGTCTTGAGCTCCGCAATAACCCATACCAGAACGTAGACCTCCCATGAGCTGATATATAACTTCCTGCAAAGTTCCTTTATATGGAACCCTTCCTGCTATTCCTTCAGGAACTAATTTCTTTACATCTTCTGTTCCTGCCTGGAAATAACGGTCAGTAGAGCCATTTTCCATAGCCTCAATACTTCCCATACCACGATAGCTCTTAAACTTACGACCATTGAATATTATAGTATCACCAGGGCTCTCCTCAGTGCCTGCTACTAACGAGCCAATCATTACGCTATTACCTCCAGCAGCTAGTGCCTTAACAATATCACCAGAATAACGCAATCCGCCATCAGCAATAATAGGTATGCCTGTTCCTTTAAGTTGACATGCAACATCGTAAACAGCGCTTAATTGTGGGACTCCAACACCCGCTATTATACGTGTCGTACAGATACTTCCAGGGCCTATACCAACTTTAATAGCATCTGCTCCATTATCAATTAAAGCCTTTGCAGCCTCCCCTGTGGCAACATTTCCAACTACGATATCCACATCGGGGAATGCACTTTTAGCTTCTTTAAGTTTATCAATTACATACTTTGAGTGTCCATGAGCCGTATCAATAACAATGGCATCAGCTTGAGCATCAACTAGGGCTTGCATTCTATCTAGCGTGTCCTTTGTAACACCAACGCCAGCAGCAACACGTAAACGACCCTTGTCATCCTTACATGCCATTGGCTTGTCCTTAACCTTAGTTATATCCTTGTAGGTTATAAGTCCAAGAAGTTTATTATTAGCATCAACTACAGGGAGTTTTTCTATCTTATTTTCTTGGAGTATTTTTTCTGCAGCTCTAAGGTCAGTTTGAAGATTAGTTGTAACGAGATTTTCGCTAGTCATAACCTCTTCAACCTTCTTATCAAGACGATGTTCAAAACGTAGGTCTCTATTGGTAACGATTCCCACCAAATAGCCCCCCTCATTAACAACAGGAATACCTCCAATATGATATTCTGCCATCATATTCAAAGCCTTGCGAACGGTAGAACCTAGCTCAATAGTAACAGGATTATAAATCATACCATTTTCAGCTCTCTTTACAATCGCAACTTGACGTGCCTGCTCTTGGATAGACATATTCTTATGAATCACACCAATACCTCCCTCTCTAGCAATAGCAATGGCCATAGCAGACTCAGTGACAGTATCCATTGCAGCTGTAACAAATGGTGTGTTTAAAGCAATATTACGTGTAAATTTGGTTTTTAACTCCACTGCTCTAGGTAACACCTGAGAATAAGCTGGGACCAAAAGGACGTCGTCAAAGGTTAGACCGTCCATTACGATTTTATCTATAGCAAATGATGACATAGCTTTGTTTTAAAAATTTCTTAAAAGGACATACCCAAACTTTGGGGAGATGGTTGAAATGGGATAATTTTCCTATATAATATATAAAAAAATTGGCCCTTGGCCACCCCATAAAATTTGACGGCAAAGTTAAGGAAAATATCAGAACACACAAAAAAAACAATTCACAATCTACCGACCATAAAATTTGCCATAATCTTAAAAATTTCAAAGTTATTTTTTAATCGAGAGGATTCTGCAGACAAAAAGCAAAAGACCGACAAAAAAATGTCTACATTTTTCAATAAAAAAACGAAGATACGTTAAAAAGTTTTCTATTTTCGTTTCTTATTTTTAACTTTGCGCGTCAATTGAGGTTTGAAGCTTATGAAATTCGCTATCATTGCCGCGGGCGAAGGCTCACGACTGATACAAGAAGGCATAGATGTTCCCAAACCCTTAGTCACCGTTAATAAAGAAATGCTTATAGATAGACTATTGCGCATTTTTATGGAAAACGGGGCTGAGGAAATTGCCGTCATCTGCAATGACCTCACCCAAAAAGTTTTGAACCATTTAGAAGACTTACTTAAAAATGGGCTAAATGGTAAAGAAATACCTCTAAGACTTAAAGTAAAGAGCACGCCTAGCTCAATGCACAGTTTTTTGGAGATAAGCCCTTGGCTCAAGACAAGCTCCTTTTGCCTTACTACCGTTGATACAATATTTCGGGAGGACGAGTTCTCACGCTATATTAAAGCCTTTAAGAAAGCTATAGAAATAGATCATCTTGATGGACTAATGGGTGTAACAGACTTTATTGATGACGAGAGCCCACTGTATGTAGCTACTAACAAAGAAATGATGATTACTGGCTTTTTGGATAGGGAAGAAAGTTGCAAGTATATCTCTGCTGGTATTTATGGACTAACTCCTAAGACAATTGAGACCTTAGAAAGATGTGCTCAAAGAGGTGAAAGCCGTATGCGTAATTTTCAGAGAGCTCTTGTCCGTGAGGGTACAATACTTAAAGCATGGCCTTTTGGTAAAGTGCTAGATATAGATCACGCAAAGGATATTAAAAAAGCGGAAGAGTTTCTCTTTGAGATGCCATAATGAGAGTTCTTGCCATATATCGCGCGGAGATTTTCTCTCCCAATTCTCAAGAGAAGGACACTGCCATTCTTGAGGCCGTATCTAAAGTTTTACGCTTAGAAGGTCATGAGGTAAAAGGGGTTAGAGAAGATGATTTTTTAGGAAGTGAAGATGTAGATTTGATACTTTCTATGGGTAGAAGAAAAAAAACACTTGATACATTAAAAAAGAAACAAAGTCAAGGATTGATAGTTATCAATTCGCCAGAAAGCGTTTTAGCCTCAGCTCGCAGTAAGGTTGATCATCTTATGCGTCTTAATGGTATACCTGCAGCACCTAAAGATGGCGAAGATGGCTATTGGCTTAAGCGGGGCGATGCTTCAGCACAAGAAAGTTG
>JAJQAI010000171.1 GCA_021203915.1 Prevotella sp.
GTTTATATACGATGTGTCCAAAGAATGGCTCCGACTGGACTAAGGCACTTTCCTCGATGTTAAATGAGCTTGAATGATTGATTTTTAGGAAAATATAGGGAAGTATTCTTAAAAGAATTTACTACTTTTGCGGTAACTTATAATCCTTTAAATGTTGTTCAACAAAAAAAGAAGATGGCTCCCCCGTAAGGGTGAACCTATTACGGAATTGGATAAACAGGTGATGTATTGGGAAGGAAGAGGAAAAACCGTCCCAACTAGAGGACTTATCAAAACACCTGAACAAATAGAAGGAATCCGTCGTAGTGGCATCATCAACACAGGCGTGCTTGATGAGGTGGCAAAGCATATTCATATTGGAATGTCAACCCTAGAGATTGACACAATATGTAGAGAGTATTGCGCTAAGCATGGAGCTCAAGCAGCATGTTTAGGTTATGAGGGATTTCCAATGAGTGTATGCACAAGCATAAACGAAGTTGTTTGCCATGGCATTCCTAAAAAAGAGGATATTTTAAAAGAAGGCGATATAATAAATGTTGACTTTACAACGATTTTAGATGGATACTTTGCTGATGCCTCCCGTATGTTTATAATGGGAAAGACGACTCCAGAAAAAGAGCAATTAGTTAGAGTAGCTAAAGAATGCCTTGAAATTGGAGCCCAAGCAGCTAAACCTTACTGTTTTGTTGGAGACATCGGAAATGCTATAGAAAAACATGCAGAAAAATACCACTATGGTGTAGTAAGAGAACTTTGTGGACATGGTGTAGGAATAGCATTTCACGAGGAGCCCGAAGTACTTCATTATGGAAGAAAAGGCACCGGAATGCTCTTAGTTCCAGGTATGGTCTTTACCATCGAGCCAATGATAAACATGGGGACCTGGAAGGTATTTATAGATGCTAATGATAAATATGGATGGGAAGTAATCTCAGGTGATGAAAAGCCTAGTGCACAGTGGGAACACACCTTCCTAATGACAGAGAATGGAGTAGAAATCTTAAGCTACTAATTTTTTATGAATGAGGTTTACATACTAGGGATTGAAAGTAGCTGCGATGACACCTCAGCTGCAGTTATAAAAAACGATTTTCTTCTTAGCAATGTTACGGCCTCACAAGAAGTTCATGGGGCTTATGGTGGTGTCGTTCCAGAGCTTGCCTCAAGAGCCCATCAACAAAATATTGTCCCAGTAGTAGACCAAGCGCTAAAAAAAGCGGGCATTAAGAAAGAACAACTATCAGCCATTGCCTATACACGTGGCCCAGGTCTTATGGGCTCACTTTTAGTTGGTGGAAATTTTGCTAAAGGACTTTCTCTTTCACTTGGCATACCTCTTATCGATGTTAATCATCTGCAAGGACATGTTATGGCTTTATTTATAAAAGATGGTAAGGAAGAGTACACTCCTCCCCCACTACCTTTTATATGTTTACTTGTTAGTGGCGGAAACTCTCAAATTGTCAAAGTTAATGCATACAACGATATGCAGGTAATGGGGCAAACCATTGACGATGCTGCAGGTGAAGCGATAGATAAATGTTCAAAACTAATGGGACTAGGATACCCTGGAGGTCCAATAATAGATGCTTTAGCACGTAAAGGAAACCCGGATGCTTTTAAGTTTTCTGAACCCCATATCCCAGAGCTAAACTATAGCTTCAGTGGTCTTAAGACTTCTTTTCTTTATAGTCTAAGAGATTGGATAAAGGAAGATCCTCAATTTATAGAGCATCACAAAGAAGACCTAGCAGCGAGCCTAGAAAAGACCATTGTAAATGTTTTAATGAAAAAATTGCGACTGGCCGTAAAGCTTACTAAGATAAAGCATGTTGCACTGGCAGGAGGCGTAAGTGCAAATACTGGTCTAAGGAATTCATTTGGTGAACACGAAAAAAAATACGGATGGAAAATTTACATACCTAAGTTTCATTATACAACGGACAACGCTGCAATGATTGCTCTTGCAGGATATTATAAGTTTCTTGATAAAGACTTTTGTCCGATTGATAAACCCACATTTTCTAAAACTACTTTTCAATAATTATGGATTTTGAAAACAAAATTTTTTCTCGAGAGATAAGTCAGATTATTTACGAGAGCAACAAAACATTAGGAACAGCAGAGAGTTGCACCGGCGGACGTATAGCTGATGCTATCATACTAATTCCAGGGGCTTCCGCCTATTTTAAAGGAGGTATCGTATCCTATACAGATGAGATAAAGGAAAGGCTTCTAGGTGTTTCCCATGAGCTTCTTCAAGAAAAGACAGCAGTATGCCAGGAGGTAGCCATAGAAATGGTCAAGGGAGCAATTAAAACTCTTAATGTTGATTATGCAATAGCATCCACTGGACTTGCTGGACCAGGCGGTGGTACACCGGAGATTCCCGTTGGAACAATCTATATTGCATGTGGCAGTAAAGATGATATAATTACGATGAAATTAGAAGAAGATTTAGGGCGTGATATAAACCTATCAAATGCCACAAACTCTGCCCTTGAACTCTTCTTAAGTTATTTAAAAGAGCGCATGTAATGGCTATAAGGTTAAAGTGTGCATGAAAACCAAAAGAAAGGAGGTAAGGATGAAAACCACTCTAAGTAAAAAATTGATGTCCAAGGCATATATCGAAAGAGATATTAGTTGGATGTATTTTAACCA
Source organism: Prevotella sp. (assembly GCA_021203915.1). Classification (GTDB taxonomy): domain Bacteria; phylum Bacteroidota; class Bacteroidia; order Bacteroidales; family Bacteroidaceae; genus Prevotella. The sequence goes on from JAJQAI010000171.1 coordinate 2,668, forward strand.
TAGAATTCTACAAGAGGCGATGGAACCACACGTTCCGCTTCTTGAAAGACTTAATTTCCTGGGTATTTACTCCAACAATCTAGATGAGTTTTTCAGAGTTCGTATGGCTACACTTGGGCGCATAGCTGAAAGTGAAGATCGCAAGTTCATCGCTGAACGTGAGCATGCCACACAACTTATCAAGCAGATAAACAAGCTCAACAGCAAATACTCTAAAGAATTTGAACAGGCAATAAACTCTTTACCCGATTTA
>JAJQAI010000239.1 GCA_021203915.1 Prevotella sp.
AGTTATATTTAAGGTTTATTGTGTTTACTTATTTACTTGGAATTTAGTGCAACCATCAGCAAAATAAGCATTTATCTGCTTTGCTGCTGCTATACCAGCATTGATATTAGCTTCAGCCGTCTGAGCTCCCATCTTCTTAGGGGTACTAAAATAACGTCCTTCTAGCTTTTTAAAGTCCTCGTCCCTATCGGGCTTGATGTCGGTGATATACCTTAAATCCTCGCGCTCACCAAGAAGTTTAAGAAGACCTTCTTCATCAATAACTTCCTTTCGAGCGGTATTTATCAAGATACCACCTTTTTTCATCTTCCCTACAAGGTCATAGTTTATGCTCTTTATTGTCTCTGGGGTAGCAGGAATATGAAGCGATACAACATCTGAAGACAAAAAGAGTTCATCTTGATTTTCTACTGCATGTACGCCTTCTTTTTCGATTGCTTCTTTAGGGAAGAATGCATCGTAAGCCCAAACTTCCATACCAAAACCTTTTGCTACTCTGGCAACGTTGCGACCTACATTTCCATAAGCCAAAAGACCAAGTCTTTTACCCTTAAGTTCAGTACCTGCCTTACCATTGTAAAAACCACGAACAGCAAATACTAAAAGACCAAATACCAATTCAGCCACAGCATTTGCATTTTGTCCTGGAGTATTTTCTACAATAATACCCTTTTGTTTTGCATAGGCCAAATCTATACTATCTACTCCTGCACCAGCACGAACGATAACCTTCATCTTCGAAGCTGCATCAAGAACTTCTTTTGTGATTTTATCAGAGCGGACTATCATAGCATCCGCATCTTTAACCGCATCAAGAAGTTGAGAGGCTTCGGTATATTTCTCTAAAAGAACTAGCTCGTGCCCGGAAGCCTGGATTTCCTTTTTTATGCCCTCAATAGCAACTGGAGCAAAGGGCTTTTCTGTAGCAACTAATACTTTCATAAGACGTGAATTTAGTTTTTAGCTTCAAATTCCTTCATACACTTAACGAGTGCTTGAACACCTTCGATGGTTTGTGCGTTATAGCAACTAGCACGGAAGCCTCCTACTGAGCGGTGTCCCTTAATACCTACCATACCCATTGAGGTAGCATATTCAAAGAATGGCTTCTCGAGCTCAGCATACTCTGGGTTCATTACGAAGCAAATATTCATTAGTGAGCGGTCTTCATGGGCAACTGTACCACGGAAGAGTTTATTTCTATCAATCTCAGAGTAAACAATCTCAGCGCGCTCTTTAGCTAGAGCATCCATAGCCTTAAGACCACCCATCTTTTTTATCCAACGTAGGTTCTCTAATGCTGTGTAAACAGGAACAACAGGAGGAGTGTTAAACATTGAGCCCTTATCAACGTGTGTACGATAGTCAAGCATAGTAGGAATTTGTCTTGACACCTTGCCTAGAGCATCCGTTTTAAGGATGATAACTGTAACTCCGGCCATTGACATATTTTTCTGAGCACCTGCATAGATACAGTTGTATTTTGAAACGTCAACAGGACGGCTGAAAATATCTGATGACATATCAGCAATCATAGGTACTTCTACATCTAAGTCCTTACGTATTTCAGTACCATAAATGGTGTTGTTGGTTGTAATATGCAAATAATCAACGTCCTTTGGACAAGTCCAACCCTTAGGTATAAAGGTGTAGTTAGCATCTGCTGAAGATGCGACCTCAACGACCTCACCAAAGAGTTTAGCTTCCTTAATAGCTTTCTTTGCCCATGTACCTGTGTTAAGGTATGCAGCCTTAGTTTCTAGAAAGTTATATGGCACCATGCAGAACTCTAAAGACGCACCACCACCTAAGAAGATCACTGAATACCCTTGGGGTAATTCCATCAATTCTTTAATAAGGGCTTCTGCCTCATCAACTACTGGTTGAAAATCCTTTGCTCTATGGCTTATCTCTGCAAGTGATAAACCACTACCATTAAAGTCAAGAATTTGTTTTGCCGTATTCTCAATGACTTCGCGTGGAAGTATTGACGGTCCTGCGTTAAAGTTGTACTTTTTCATTTTTTGGGGTTTATTTGTTAATTCTAATTTTTTCTGGGGATTTTTTCATGGGAGTAATAACCTTTTTTTGGCCCCTTTTTACCTAAGGAAAACGTATATTTTTTGAATATATTTTCTTTTGGTTGTTCTAGCTTACAAAGATAGTCATTTTTCAATACTAAAGCAAAATAAAGGCTGCTTATCCATATTTTTTTCTTTCCTTTCGTATTTCTTAAAAAAAATAGATTTTTATTGTTAATTTTGCCTTTTCTAAAGGTAAAAGGATTAAAAAAAGATGTGCGTAGCAATAGTCAAATACTGTGCAGGTAATATATATTCGGTTTCTCTTGCCTTAAGGCGTCTTGGCATAGAGGCTATACTAACTGATGATGCTAAAGAACTTTCCCGTGCCGATAAGGTTATATTCCCTGGACAAGGAGAAGCTAGCAATGCTATGCAATATTTAATAGAGCATGGGCTTGATGATGTAATACGCTCTTTAAAACAACCCGTCTTAGGAATTTGTATAGGTCAACAACTGCTTTGTAAACACTCAGAAGAAGGTGATGTTGATTGCCTGGGTATCTTTGATGTTCCCGTTATAAGATTTGAACCTAAAGTTCATGAGCAAAAAGTTCCCCACATGGGTTGGAATGCTATTTATGATACAAAAAGTCCACTATTTAAGGGCTTTAAAAAAGAAGAGTATGTCTTCTTTGTTCATAGTTACTATGTTCCCTTATGCCCTTGGACTATAGCAGAAGCTAATTATATTGAGCCATTTAGTGCTGCGATAAAAAAAGATAATTTTTTTGCCACACAATTCCATCCAGAAAAAAGTGGAACTATTGGCGAAGAGATACTAAAAAATTTCCTTTCTCTATGATTGAATTAATTCCAGCTATTGATATTATAG
>JAJQAI010000148.1 GCA_021203915.1 Prevotella sp.
CTATTCCACTTATTGTTCTTTCAACTATTACAATGTTAATAGGTATATTTGGAACATTTAAGATATTTAATTTTGGAGAGTTTATTTCTGCCAATGGTTTAAGTTTTCAGACTCACACTGTTTGGTCAGTAGCTGCAGTAAGTACAGTGCTAGCCATACTAGCTATTGCGCTTGCTACATATATGTTTAAAGGTGAAGAAACTCCACTGGCTGATATGCTTGCAAAGAGATTCTCACGCCTTCATGAGGCTGCTTATAGGCGTTTTTATATAGATGAGATATGGCAGTATATAACCCATAAGATTATCTTCCGCTTTGTAAGTACCCCTATTGCATGGTTTGATCGCCATATTGTTGATGGAACATTTAATTTCCTTTCCTGGGGAGCAAATGAATCAGGAGAGAGTATACGTTCTTGGCAAAGTGGTGACGTAAGGCATTATGCTGTTTGGTTTATTTCTGGTGTTGTAGCCCTTGTGCTACTATGTTTATGTATATAATGAAAGGCAGGTGAAGTAATGAGCATACTTAGCTTATTTGTTCTAATACCAGCGCTAATGCTACTTGGTCTATGGGTAGCAAGAAACTTAAATCAAGTGCGCGCTGTTATGGTGACGGGTGCATCCTGTCTTTTGGCTCTAGCTATATGGCTGGTTATAACATTTGTTCATCTTCGCTCTTTGGGGGTAACTGATGAAATGCTATTCTGCTATAGCTATACATGGTTCTCTCCTATGAACATCGCCTATTCTGTAGGTGTTGACGGAATATCCGTTGTGATGATTCTTCTGGCTAGCATTATAGTTTTTACTGGCGTTTTTGCCTCCTGGCAACTAAAGCCTTTAACTAAAGAGTTTTTCCTTTGGTTTACGCTTCTAAGCTCAGGCGTGTTTGGCTTCTTTATTAGCATAGATCTGTTTACGATGTTTATGTTCTATGAGGTTGCCTTAATACCAATGTACTTACTAATTGGTGTTTGGGGTAGCGGTCATAAGGAATATTCTGCTATGAAGCTAACACTTATGCTTATGGGTGGATCGGCTCTTTTAATCTTAGGCATCTTGGGTATTTATTTCTTTAGCGGTGCTAAGACGATGAACGTTTTAGAAATAGCTGCCCTTCACAATATCCCCTTAGCAGCTCAAAAGGTATTCTTCCCACTAACCTTTATAGGTTTTGGAGTCCTTGGAGCTTTATTCCCATTCCACACATGGTCTCCAGATGGTCATGCCTCTGCCCCAACGGCAGTATCTATGCTACATGCTGGAGTGCTTATGAAACTAGGAGGTTATGGTTGTTTCCGCATTGCTATGTTCTTACTTCCTGAGGCAGCCCATGAGCTAGGTTGGATATTCCTTATCCTAACAACAATCTCTGTTGTATATGGAGCTTTCTCAGCATGTGTGCAGACGGATTTAAAATACATAAATGCATATTCATCAGTTTCCCACTGCGGTCTAGTGCTGTTTGCTCTACTAATGATGACTAGAACATCATGTACGGGAGCTATCCTTCAGATGCTCTCTCATGGTCTAATGACAGCCCTATTCTTTGCTCTTATTGGTATGATATATGGACGCACGCACACGCGTGATGTTAGGGAGCTAGGTGGACTAATGAAAATAATGCCTTTCCTATCGGTAGGTTATGTTATTGCCGGTCTTGCCAATTTAGGACTTCCAGGATTCTCTGGCTTTATCGCCGAGATGTCAATCTTTGTTGGATCCTTCGAAAACAACGACCTCTTCCATCGCACAGCAACAATAATAGCCTGCACAAGTATCGTTATAACGGCAGTTTACATACTACGTCTAGTTGGAAAGATACTATATGGAAAGGTTTCAAATCCACATTACGAAACACTTACAGATGCCACATGGGATGAACGCATAGCCGTTTGTTGTCTTATAGCCTGCGTAGCAGGACTAGGACTCTTCCCACTATGGGCTAGAGATGTAATACACGATGCTATAGGACCTATTTTAAATAACCTAAGCATAGCATCACTATAAATAAACCAGCAAGAAAAAATGAATTACGCTCAATTTCTTAATATGATTCCAGAGGCCTCGCTAATGGTCATGTTGGTTATCATTTTTATCGCTGACTTTGCCTCATCAAAAAAAGGCAATAGAAAGTGGTTCAACCCGCTGGTTTGTTGTCTTATGCTCTTCCAAGTGCTTTTGTGTCTTTGTCCAGAGGTTCAAAACCTATCAACTAAGGCCTTTGGTGGTATGTATGCCACAACCCCTGCTGTAAATGTTATGAAGACTATCCTAGCTCTTGGAACTTTAATTGTTCTTATTCAAGCTCGTGGATGGCTTTCAAGAAAAGATACTTCTTTTAAAGAAGGAGAGTTCTATCTTCTAATTTTTTCTACCCTTTTGGGTATGAATATGATGATGAGTGCAGGGCATTTCCTACTCTTCTTCCTTGGTCTTGAGATGGCATCTATTCCGATGGCATGTTTAGTTGCTCTTGATAAGTATCGTCATAACTCTGCTGAGGCAGCAGCTAAGTTTATTCTTATGGCAATCTTCTCAAGTGGCGTAATGCTCTACGGAATTTCATTTATATACGCATCTGCTGGAACGCTATACTTTAGTAACGTACCTAATTTCCTAGTTCGTGCTCAAGCCTATACAAACTGGCTTGGTATTATGGGAATGATTTTCTTTATTAGTGGACTAGGCTTTAAGATAAGTCTTGTACCTTTCCACTATTGGACGGCTGATGCTTACCAAGGAGCTCCAACAACCGTTACAGGATATCTTAGCGTAATTTCAAAAGGTGCTGCTGCTTTCACGCTAGCCTCTATTTTAATTAAGGTTCTTTCTCCACTAGTGGAATATTGGTTAGTAGTAATGTACATATTAATAGCACTAACAATCACTGTTGGAAACCTTTTTGCTATC
>JAJQAI010000009.1 GCA_021203915.1 Prevotella sp.
GACTGCTTTGAGGAATTAGTTATTGGACAACCAGTCTTTTTAAAAGGTGTAAGCGATGTTGTAGAGGCATGACTGAAGATGAGATGCGTGCTTATATGCAATGGGATGCAATACTCCTTGCAGCTAACTATCTAAGTGATGATGTTGTAGAGGCCAACTTTGATTTCTTTGGTAGAACAATGTCTGGAAGAAAAGAAAATCACCCTCTTTGGAAACGTTCTACCTCACAGGTCGAGAGTAAGATGGGGGAGATACTTGGAAAAATGTATGTTGAAAGTTACTTCCCTAGCTCTTCAAAACAAAGAATGCAAAAACTAGTTGAAAACCTGCAATCCTCTTTAGAAGAGCGTATTATGGCTCAAGATTGGATGAGTGATACCACTAAAGCCTCAGCCAAGGAGAAGCTTTCAACGTTCTACGTAAAGATTGGTTATCCTGATAAGTGGAAGGATATCTCTGCTATGGTTATTAATCCTAGTCTTTCATATTATGAGAATATGCTCTCGGCACAACTGTTTTGGAATAATTGGATTATTGAAAATCGTGCCGGAAAGCCAGTTGATAGGGATGAGTGGCATATGACACCTCAAACGGTAAATGCTTATTATAATCCTACAACCAATGAAATATGTTTCCCAGCTGGTATTCTTCAAGTTCCATTCTTTGATCCTGAGGCTGATGATGCTTTCAATTATGGAGCTATCGGAGTTGTTATAGGTCACGAAATGACTCATGGCTTTGATGACCAAGGTCGCCATTATGATAAGGACGGAAACATGACTGATTGGTGGACCAAGCAGGATGCAGAGAACTTTACAAAGCGTGCTGATGGTTATGCTGATTTCTTTTCATCTATAAAGGTTCTACCAGACCTTAATGCAAATGGTAAACTAACTTTGGGAGAGAATCTTGCAGATCACGGAGGACTTCAAGTTGCATTTAATGCATATAAGAATGCTACAATGAATTCTCCTCTTAACGATATTGATGGCCTTTCGCCCGATGAGCGTTTCTTTTTAGCCTATGCCGGTGTATGGGCAGCCAATATTACAGAAGAAGAAATCCGTAATAGAACAAAGAGTGACCCACACTCTTTAGGTCGCTGGAGGGTAAATGGTGCCCTTCCACATGTTGATGTTTGGTATGAAGCCTTTAATGTTGAGCCAAATGATAAGATGTATATTCCAGAGGAAGAACGCCTAAAGTTGTGGTGAAGGCTTCTATAAAAAATAAGGGCGCTAAAAAATTAAGATTTCTTATTCTTTAGCGCTCTTATCTTTTTTGTAGCTATTAGTCTAGCTAAAAATTTTTAGTGCTACTTTTTTTCACCTTCTTCTTCACTAAAGAAGTCCTTTTCAGCCTCACGCAGTTTCTTTCTAAGAGAAAGTTCATCTTCTTTTGATTGTAGCGAGTTGTAATAGGCCATTTCACGAGATATTCTTTCATAATATCTACGCTTGCCCGAGCTGTGACGGGAAAACATCTCTTTAGTTCCTTCATCACTTTGGGAATAGGCCAAAGAGTTATCGATATTTAGTGAAGCTGAAACCTCTTCAACATCGATATTTGCTCCAATAAAGTTAAAGTTCCAACCAATCTCTTTTAGAGAATCTATCATTTTAGCCACCTTTTCCCTTGTGTAATGGCGTGAAGCATTCTCATAACCATCGGTTATAATGGTTATAGAGCCAATGGCGAACTTCTTTTGGTTTACAACGGCATTTAAATCAACTAGTGTGGAGCCTACTGCATCGTAAAGTGGGGTATTCCCCCATGGCTGGTATAAATCATCGTTTATGTACTCTACCTTTTCTATTGGGGCGTTCTTGATAAGATATCTAGAAGGCCTTCTACCTCTATCCTGGAAAGCAAAAATGCTAACATAGTGTGTTTGCGAGTCTTTGTACTCTTCCTGAGAAGAACGAATGGTGTTGATTGTTTCATTGCATCCGGTGATTGTCTGCTTCTTAACACCTCTCATTGATCCTGACTCATCTAAAATGATGAGGTTGTAAATCTCTGTTTTCATACTTTTGACGTTTTTTTCTTTGATTAATAATGTTAGAGGTCAAATGGGTTGCTTTTCTTTTTTTTCATCTTTTTATTTTCTAAATAACTTACTTCATTGAATGAGTATAGATTAGCAAATCTATTGTGTGTTGGTAGTGAACTTAAACCCTCATCTAGTAACATTTCAGTTGATGACATCTTACGGGCGAAATTGCGACGATCATAGGTTTTCTCATTAATAATTTCATAAAGACGTTGAAGTTCACTCATTGAGAATTTTTCATCCAAAAGTTTAAATGCTATAGGACGGATACGTATAACCTCCTTTAGATGCTCTCTTGCTTGTTTTATTATCTCATAGTGGTCAAAGGCAAGTGGGGGATACTCATCAAGTGAAAACCATGAGGCTCTGACAGCATCATCTTTAGCAATTAGATGGTAATCAGATTTACGAACCATTGCAAAAAAAGCAATTGTTATAACACGTTCTCTTGGGTCGCGATTCACATCGCTAAAAACATGAAATTGTTCTAGATACACGTTTTCTACGCCTGTTTCTTCTTTTAGCTCACGCATTGCACATTCTTCGATAGTCTCATCGATTCTTACAAATCCACCTGGCAGAGCCCAGCAACCCTTAAATGGCTCAATACCACGCTCGATTAGTAGTAAGTGCAACTGCTTACCATCAAATCCAAAAACCACTGCATCAGTTGTTACAGCAGGGTGAGGATATTGATAATTGTAACCTTTTTCCATTTGAGTAAAAAATCTTTGATGTGTTATTTTGACGCAAAAATACTGTGTTATTTTGACGCATCAAAATATTTTCCCTTAAATTTTGTTAATTTTTACGTCCTAGATGATAATAGGCGTTTTGATTAAAGATGTATAGATTAATAT
>JAJQAI010000141.1 GCA_021203915.1 Prevotella sp.
CAGTATCACCAAGGAAAAGGCTACAACGACACGTACAACGAGACGGACATGGTAACGTTGGAGAATAATGCGCGAGTTCAAGCGGCTAACATTTACGTTGATACCATCTACATGCACAAGGGAACATCTTTAACGCTTATCCTACCTTATAGGTTAAATGATGACAATGCCTCTATTTTCAATTACCTTCGTTGGTTCGACTATCGTACAGACGGCAATTTCAACTGCAATTGGACTCCTTCGGGTTCAGCCCAGGTTTATGACCTTCTGACCCCAGCAATTTCGGGCACGGACAGGACTGTCTATCGCTTTGCCAATGGTTACGTTGTACAAAATGCCACAGGTAATACTGCTATGACAGCAATGAACTTCTATTATCCAACGGATGATGAATACAATGCAATAACTAGTACAAACTTTATAAAGTCGGACAACGACTACTATATAGTAGCTTGCGATGCCTCCATCTATACCGACTTTGCTGCAAATAATGATGGTACTGCAGCTACGTTTGGTTCCGCAAACAGTTGGTGCGAGCCAACTTTGGCGGGACGTGCTATATACTATATCATCGGTGTAGAGGATGATGAGGATCATGAGCCTGCAGCTTTCACGCATTATTGGGAATTATTGAATGAAGAATACCACGGTGGAACAAATACGGGCGATGAACACTATCTTGATGAATATGAAATAACATATCCTTCTCGCCGTCTTTCTAACAACACGGCAGAGATGGTAGCTCTAAATAAAGATGCTAATGCGTATGCAATACCAGGTATAGACCCAAATGATGACCCTGGAGCAGTTACGATTACCTTGATAGATAACGAAAATCTTGGCTTTAGTCTTGTTTCAATAGTTAATGGTACTTCTGACTCGAATACTGAGGGTGATTTAGGTGAAGTTACTAAAACAGAGACAAATACCACTCTTAGTGGCACGGAGCGTACCATATTTTTTGTAAAGGGAGATGTTGGTGTATCGTATTCAAAAGATACGAAGCAAACCGTACCAACGGACACCCAGTGGTATGTAGCTAACGGCTCCACAATAACAATACTTGTTACAAAAACCATTGGTAATACAATATATAACCTTGCACGTTACAAAGTCACTTTTGAGGACGATGCAAACCTACTTACACAGACGCAGGTGGCAGGATTGAGTTCGCTCACAGGTAATGAAGATTACTGGTGGAATAATATGACTCATCGTTCGCCACAATATATGGAAGAAACTTACTCTCAAGTAGCTTCGCTCTTGTTCGACTATGATGAGAGTGTTGATGCTAAAACTGTGTTGCCGAATGGTCAGGACCATTTCTATCCTTTCCCTATGGATTGGAGTTCTAATAGCTATGCTTTCTTTGATGGTGTAGCTTATGGCTCTGGTGACGCAAACACGACATTTGATAATTGGAATAGTAATGAGCTAAGAGTCGGAACTAGATTCTCTATGTATAGCATCACCAACGAATATATAGGTTATTGGGATTCTCCGAATAGAACAGGTTATGCTAGTCCACCTGAAAACTTAGTCAAGGATGATAGTGGCTATTGGTTATATATAGATGCTTCGGAGCGTCCTGGCACTGTAGCAGAAATCACCATCGATGGTAACCTTTGTGAAGGTTCCAAACTTTATGGTACAGCGTGGATTAAGGGTGCAGGTGGTGCAACTTCTGTTGATGCTGGTGCACTATTCTCTATCGGGGGTGTGACAGTAAATACTGATGGTACGGAGACCCACACTCCTATTCTACGACAAGCTACAGGTCAAGTGCGGGTAACGACACGTATCACCGAAGATAATGTGAATGAGCCAGGTTTAAGTTCTTCTATTACAGGTAAGGGTGCTGACACCAACGAGTGGTTCCAAGTATATTTCTCCCTTATGAACGATGGTAGTCAGAATTTCGACTACTATACACTACGTGTTGATAACTACTGCGCAGGCACCGATGGTGGTGACTATTATTTTGATGAATTAAGAGTGTATGTGGAAACTCCAACAACGGAAGTTCAACAGTTATTACCAATATGTACGGACACTGATTCAAAAAGTTATGTAAGATTCGATCTTGACTATGAAACGCTTTTGTCTCGTATGGGTATTGACCCATCAGATTATACTGATGATACTGAATCCACTGCATCTGTAGATATGGTCATCATCAATAGAGCAAAGTACTATAATGGTCTTGCTGCTGGTGAGACGGCAGAGGATGCCTTTGAGGCTGCCCTTATTTCGTTCTATGGTAAAGATGATTCCTCACACCAACTCCCAACTCTTGACTTCTACATTAATTATGATAAGAATCAAGAATATGACACGGATAATCCTGGAGACAACATTGTAAACTTCAATAATGATGAGGGCTACTTGTATCGCAGACTCAATGGTACTATTCAAGAGCTTTCTATGGACTGCTATACTGATATGATGGCATTTACCGACTATATCTTACTAGCAGAACCACATACTGAAGCAGAGAAGACAGAAATCCAAAAAATAGATGAATTTATTCAATTGCTTGATGATGAGTGTGCTATAAGAACGAATATATTCCTATCCTCCACTATATCTTTAAAGGTTAATGGACAATTGTCAGAGCCTTTGCAGGAATATTGTGCAGGACAGGTTCTACATATCTCTCCTGATTTGACATATACTGATGAAGATACTGGAGAAGAACTCTATTTTGATGGAATATATTACGATTGGTTCTATGGCAGCAAAGAAGAGTATACGGCAGAGAATGAGAATTTTGGAGGTGAGACTCTCCAAAATGCGCTTAGATATTTCCGCTACTTTTATCCAGATGCTGAGGAATTAGATTCTACCCATACTCCTCCTACAAATGATGGTTATGTGTATTTCACCCAAAATCAATACGACCTCATTGAGTAT
>JAJQAI010000023.1 GCA_021203915.1 Prevotella sp.
AGCACAAAGGAAATGTGAAATATGCAAATCTAGAGACATCTCCAAAGCAAATGTCCGAATGGATTATTTGTGCCTGACCTGCAACAGAACCTTCCAGGCTCATATTGGACTGATCAGTCAGTTAAACACACAGTAATCTTGATCCCAACATCATGATGTCACTGGTCCTCTGAGTACAAAAGACTAACAATAATAACTATTAGGCAACATACTATTAGCATTACACCGCAGAAATAAAGCCAGTTGAAATCGTAGAATACGGCCTTAAACCAATTATCCGTAGGGTTAGTCGAATTACTATAATAAACTTTTGCTCCTAGACGGGTAAGACCAATTATAATACCTGATAATAGTCCCCACATACCACCTTTAGCCGTAGCACGCTTCCAACATATTCCAAGTAAGAAGGCAGATGCAATTCCAGGAGCTAAGACACTTTGTACATCCTGTAAGTAGTTATATAGTACATTACCAACACTTCGCATTATTGGTATCCAAAGGATTCCAAGAACAACTATTATAACAGTTGCTACCTGACCAATACGAACAAGTTTTTTCTCTGGTGTATCAGGGCGTAATCTCTTATAGAAGTCAATTGTAAAGAGCATTGAGGAAGAGTTAAATAGCGAAGCTAGCGAACTCATTAGGGCAGCTAAGATTCCGCAGACCACAAGACCTTTAACACCGGCTGGTAAGAGCTTTGCCACAAGCGTTGGAAAAGCCGCATCACTCATAGCGACACCTGCAGCATCAACGGGCAAGAAAGCGCCTCCTGTTTTAGAATTAAGAGCATAGGCTATCATACCAGGGATTAAGAATATAAATACTGGCAAGAGTTTTAGATAAGCTCCAAAGATTGTACCACGACGAGCTTCTTTTTCATCCTTACCCGAAAGTACACGTTGTACAATATATTGGTCTGTACACCAATACCAAAAACCAATAACGGCAGAACCAACCAAAGCTCCAAGCCATGGATAATCCTTATCGCCAAGGTTACGCATAAGATCAGTCATCTTATCTCCATACTCATTAACGGGCTGAGCTCCACATATAGCAAGCACTTGATCCCAGCCACCAACGGCTTTAAGACCAAGAACTAAGATGATGACAGAGCCAAGAAGAAGGATTGGAGTTTGAAGCACTGAGGTGTATAGCACACTTTTCATACCACCGAATATAGTATAAAGAGCAGTTATTACCACTAGACCAATTGCTGCAATCCAGAAGAAATCAATTCCCCATATTTCCTTTATTCCAAATACCTGTTGGAATACAAGTCCACCGGCATAGACTGTAACGGCAACCTTTGTCAGCACATAGCTTATAAGGGATATAACTGACAAAATGGTACGACTTTCCTTATTATAACGACGCTCTAAGAACTCGGGCATGGTGTATACCATACTACGTGTATAAAAAGGAACAAAGACCCAACCTAAGATTAGAATCATCCATCCTTGTATCTCCCAATGGGCCATTGCCATACCAGAGGAAGCACCAGCACCAGCTAATCCGATAAGATGTTCTGAACCGATGTTGGAAGCAAAAATGGAGGCACCAATTGCAATCCAAGTTGCATCACGACCTCCAAGGAAATAGTCTGCCGAATTATTATTCTTTTGGCTGACAACATATATTACTACACCTATAAGCGCTATACAAAAGACGCCTATAACAATCCAATCAAGTAACGCCATATTAATATACTAAATATTATTGAACACCGAATTTATATACACAATGAGAGGAGTAGTTCTCACCGGGCCATAGGAAAGCTGATGGCCAATCCTTTTTATTTGGAGAATCAGGATACTTTTGTGTCTCTAGGCAGCAGGCAGCGTGTTTAGCATAAGCTATACCCTTTTTTCCAGGTACTGTTCCATCGAGGAAATTACCTGTATAGACTTGAATACCTGGTTCATCTGTATAAACCTCAAGCAATATACCACTCTCTGGGCAATATAGACTAGCAGCTACTTGAGTATCATCACCTTTACCATCCTTATAAGTGTTAAGGCACCAATTATGATCAAAGCCAGAGGCATTGCGTATCTGCTCAAAGTCAAAATTATTTACATCTTTAGAAATTGGGGTTGGCTCTCTAAAGTCCATAGGAGTACCCTCAACTGAGGCAATCTCACCCGTTGTCATAAAAGTAGAATCAGAAGGGGTGTAATTATCAGCATTGACATAAAGAATACAATCCTCTATATCTTTAGATGGATCTCCACTTAAGTTAAAATAAGAGTGGTTGGTCATATTAATAACGGTAGGCTTATCCGTTGTAGCAGAATATGAGATATCTAAACTATTGTCATCGGTGAGGATATATGTTACTTTAGCCTGAAGGTTTCCTGGGAAATTGTTATCGCCATCTGGGGAATCCATAGTAAGTATTAGGGTTGAATCGTTAGGTTGCTCAGATGAGTAAACCTGATATTGCCAACCAGAGGGGCCACCATGAAGACAGTGGCCAAAATTGTTTTGTGGCAAAGTAATCTCATCACCATCAATTGAAAGTTTACCTAAGTTAATACGATTAGCATATCTTCCTATGGCAGCTCCAAAGTCACTAGGGCTATTTACTGAGTCTGCATACTGAGAAAGATTGTCGTAACCAAGAACAACATCAGTTGGCTCACCATCTTTATTAGGAACAACAATAGAAACAACTCTACCACCAAAGTTCGTTATTGAAACTTCCATACCATTATCGTTCTTAATGGTATATAGCTTTATAGGTTTACCATTAATTACTGAATCAAAAGCTTCGGGGTCAATTCCAGAGGCCGTTAAAGATGATTTCTGTGAGCATGAGAAAACTGCAACTAGCGTAAAGCCTAGAAGCAATCCACTTAATAGGGTGTTTTTCATCTTCATTTAAGATTTAAGGTTTAAAAT
>JAJQAI010000194.1 GCA_021203915.1 Prevotella sp.
ATATCACATAAATGGTTGAAAGTCAAATATTTTACTCATTTTTTTTTTACACTTCCATTTGCCTCACCTCTTCCTTCATTCAATATATGCACTATATCACATAAATGGTTGAAAGTCAAATATTTTACTCATTTTTTTTACACTTCCATTTGCCTCACCTCCCCCTTTTTACTCTTCAGCAAGCTCTTCCTCAGCCGCTAAATTAATACAAATAGTTCTACGCTCATCTCCAAACTGTTCAGCGACTTCACGTAAATCATTTTCAATTTCCAAACACAATAAATTATCATCAGTCAACACTTTTTTGTGATATTTTGCTTCAGTCAATAATTTTTCTTTTTCTGTTTTAAACGATTGTACTTCCAAATGAATCAAACGAGATAATGTCATTTTTAATATTGCTTCCGCCTGTTCCGTGGAAAGATTAAAACGTTTTATTAACTTATTGGCAGCTTCCTCTTTGTTACTCGACTCTCGAATTAATGAAACTACCTCATCAATATTATCAATTGCCGCCAAAATTCCATCTACAATATGAAGTCTTTGCTCAATCTTATTGATGTCAAATTGATGTATGCGGCGCCGAGTAACAATTTCATGGTCCAAATGACATAAAAGTGCTTCTCTCCATCCAAAAAGTTTTGGTACTGTTCCATTCTCTAGCATTGTCATATTGATTGGGTAACGGTACTGTAATGACGTGTGCTCAAATAATTGCTTTATAACAGTTTGCGGGCACACTTCTTTAACTAAATAGATTTTAATATTTGGCGCCGCCCCCGTTAAATCATTAACGTGGTCAATTCCAGTAATTATTTTTTGCTCTACTAATTTACTAATTTGATGACAAATGGAATCTGTATAAATACCATAAGGAATCTCAGTGACTATTAATGAGTTATCTTGATCGTCATATGTAATTTTACTACGAATTTCGCAAGGTTTTCCCGCCCCACAACGCAAAGAGTCTTTGACTTCATCGCTATTAATTATAATACCACCGCTCACAAAATCAGGTTCACAATAAATTTCATCAAAATTAATATCTCTGTTCCATAGCAATTTTATCATTGCATTATTAACTTCTTTTAAATTAAATTGTGGAATAGAAGAAGCAACTCCAGTAGCAATACCAGTAGTTCCATTCACAATATTATAGAACCCCAAAGAAGGTAGTACTGCAGGATATTTTTCCGTATCAGAAAAATTATCATACCATTTGTCAATGCAATCCTTTTCAATTCCGTCAAATAACTTATCTCCCAAAGCACTCAATCGCATTTTTGTGTAACGTGAAGCGGCTTGGCTTTCAGAGGACAATAATGTCCCTGTAGACCCATGAAAATCTTCTAAAGTGTATCGTGTAACATACTCCTTGCCAAATCGACATAATAAGTTATAACAACTTGTATCACCATGCACGTAAAAATGCTTCAAAGCGGCGCCCACAGAAGTCGGAGAAGGCTGGACAGGATGTTGACTATCAATTTTTTCTAACTTTTGCGCATAAAAGCAAACTCTTGCGGAAGGCTTAATGAAATCACGCACATCCACTATGGCTCTCTATTGTATTGTCATTGCCGCGTAAGTGCTAAAAGCATCCTAAACAACATTTTCCAGCTTCATGTTTAAACCTCCCCATACTTGCTAAAATCAATATTATTAAATATAAAATCTTTACGTTTTTTTGCATCTGTCCCCATTAAATCTTGAAGCATCATGGCGCCGTCTACGGTCCATTCAATTGGCTCAAGTCGCTGTTTGTCTGAAAACATCGCATCTCGCATTTCTTCAGGAGACAAGCTACCTAGACCTTTCATTCTTAAAAGCTCACCTTTTATATCAGCCGCCGCCCGCTCCTCTTCATCATAATAATATTTTTTTTCTTTTCCCCTTATTTCAACAAATAGTGGCGCACGCAACCAACAGAGACGATTTTCTTGAATAAATTGAGGACATAAAATTTGCAATGCCGCTATCACTAAAAGCGCAATATGGTTTCCATCATCATCTGCATCAACACAAATACCAACTTTTCCATATCGTAATTTCCGTGGATTATAATGGTCTAAATCAATTCCCATAGCATACTGAATTAATTTGACTTCCTCATTTTTCAAGTAATTTGCTTCTGTGTTATTCATAAGATTAATTAGTTTTCCTCTTAAGGCTAAAAGTCCAAACTTGGTATAATCTCGACTTTTTGCAATCATTGAGGCGGCAGAGTCTCCCTCCACCAAAAGTAATACACTATCTTTTCCTAATTTTTCAGCATCTTTCAATTTATCGATAAAAGCTAACTTATTTTTTTTAAGCTAAATCATCCCTTTTTGATAACTCAATACCGACTCTCTTGCTTTTGCCGCCGCCATTTCCGCCTTATGTAGCTTAGTTATCATTCCACAAATGTTATTAAATTCTGGAATTAGAGCAAAGTCCGTCAATCCCTACTTCATCGCCTAATTCGCCAAAATGCGTAAATTAGGATTATTAATTTTTGATTTTGTTTGGTTTGCAAAACTTGGATTTGCCACCTTGCAATTGATAGCACAGACTAATCCACGCCGCAAAATATCGGGGTCTATCTCTCCATTAATTTTTGACTTAAAAAAAGACGTGACCGCAGATTTTACGCCCCCAATTAAACTTCCACCTTCTGGAACATAAAGTCCATTGACAAAAACGTGAAATTGCTCTCTTCCTGTTGTCCAAACAAAAGATATTTCCAAATCATCCATGTCATCATTTGCGTGACAAGAAATTGGATTACTCATTAACTTATT
The DNA here is from genome assembly GCA_021203915.1 of Prevotella sp. GTDB lineage: Bacteria > Bacteroidota > Bacteroidia > Bacteroidales > Bacteroidaceae > Prevotella. The sequence goes on from JAJQAI010000194.1 coordinate 2,784, forward strand.
TTCTGCTTTTTTTTTAACAAAATCTTCAATTCCACTTTCGCTATAAAATTCTGTAATTTGTTTTGTCATTTTGTTGGTAACCAAAAAATGAACTCCCTTATTTAAAAAAGCAATGTTAC
>JAJQAI010000139.1 GCA_021203915.1 Prevotella sp.
AATGAACAATACCGTATACCATGCTCATGGTGGTTTTGTAATTGGATCAGAATTTTGCGGAGGTATGTATAATATTATTGTAAAAGAGAATACCTTCTCAGGTACTGATACGGGCTTGCGTTTTAAAAGTGGTATAGGTCGTGGTGGAAAAACTAAAAACATCTTTATCAGTGACATCTTTATGACTGATATTAAAGATGAGGCCATTGTGTTTCAATGCACCTATGTTGACAATAGATATAATGGGAAGAATATGGATAAGCAAGCGGGGCCACCTCAAGATGCTGAATTCGTGCCTGAGTTTAGTGACATTCATATTTCTAATGTTGTTTGTCGTAATACAAAGACCGCAATATATGCTCATGGCATAGAAGGCCTTAACTGTATCCATGATATTGATATAGATAATTGTACGTTCTTCTATACAAAGAAAGATATAGATAAGGGTAATACTGCCGATGTAAAAATAACAAACACAAGGTTTGTTACCTTCGATATATAAGAAGGAGTTTTTTGTTTAAAAATAACTCTAAAAGCCTTAGTCCTTTATACCATGGACTAAGTCTATCATTAAATGACATTCTGTGTCGGATATATTGTGCTCTATAATAAAATCAAAGTCTTTTATAAATTCATCGGCAATGCTATATCCCTCTAAAGAGGAATCTTCACCCATATTTAAAGTTAGGAAATTTTGGAACATTTCAACGGCAGCTTCAATATTCCCTAAGAACCATTGACAATAACCTGCATTAAGCCAATCTCCCACTTCAACATCATCACTTTGAAGAATCCGTTGATATTCTTTTTCTGCTCTATCTAATTTGCCAACTCCCATAAGAGACCATGCTAGCACTCTCATTACAGACATTGATTCTGGCATTTCTAAGTTGAGCTTATAAAGTAGGTTTATGGCAGTATCATACATCTTTATCTTTGTTAGAACAACACAGTAGTTAAGCATTATGGTGCTGTCATTTGGGCATAGTTCTAATAATTCTTCATAACTATCTGCAGCAGCTTCATAGTCTTCTGCCTCGAAATATGAACGAGCTAGAAGTGAAATGGCACGTTTGTTTTCAGGCTCAAGCTCAACCAAGTCACTAAAGAACTTTGATGCAGTGTATGGGCTATTATCGAAATTTAGTGCAAATAGTCCGTGAATTAAAAGACTCTTAGGATCTTTTTCATCGTAATACTTATCCATCAATAAGCTTAGAGCCTCTTTGTTCTTATGTTTTAGAGCAAAGAAACACATATCTGCTATAGCATTATGAACCTCGGTGTTGTCAAATATATCATCGACTATAAATATAGAATTTAAAACATCAAATGGATTGACAATCTGCTCACGATTTGAATAAAGACGAAAGAATCTATACATGTCCTGTAATATCGTACGACGTATGTATGTTGCACTTTGCATTTCCTCAGATTTAAAGACAGAACCTATAGCCTCAGCCGAGTTTAACATCTCGCGCATATCCTTTGGAATCCTGCTTATAATAGATGATAGAGCCAAAGTAAAGGAGTATTTATCACTATCGCAGAAAGGACCACTTTCTAGTATGTTTGTTAAAAGTGTGGTTCCCTTTAGTTTATCCCTGGCAGTTGCAATGTCTGGGTGCTCTATGTAGAAAGGACAGAACCAATTGGCTAGATTAAAGAAGAAAGGAAAATTCTTCATTTGTGAAAATCCTCCAAAATATATATCAGAGCCTTCCTTTTGCATGTCTACCATTTTTTGGAAACTCTCCTCCATTTTCTCCATGGCACGGTCTGACTCTCCAGGATCAAAAACATCAGCCATAGGATCTTCATCCTTTTCAGTTATTCCAAAACGCGTTACGTTTAAATTGTTATTCTTTATTATGTCTGGAATTATGTCTCTTTGTATCTTGTCGTTATCTTTTTCAGCGTTTAGACAGAATATGATTTGCTTTTGCATTTCAACGAGTTCTGAAACAACATTTTTATCTTTAATGGCCGAGAGTACTAACTCTTCAAATTTGGTATGTATCCTCATGTCTGAGGATAGGGCAAAGACCCAACCAATAAGTGCTCTTTGCTTTAAGGCTTCATCCTTGGCTCTTAGATAAGTTTGCATTAGGACAGTAAATTTATTTATGTCCATATTGTTCATTACCGCGAGCGTTAGGGCGCTTGTAATTAAGCATGCATCTATTAGGTCAATAGATGGTGAAAGAAGTAGTTCAGTATAAAACTCTGCATCACCTTCTGACCATTGCTCCGAGACAACTATATGACAAAAAAGAGCTTGAACAAAATTATTATGTATGTAGTATATATCTTTTGCTCGCTTGATGCTTTTACCTTTAATTTCAAGGCTTAACATAGCCGTATCGGTAACAAAATCTTCAAGTGTTTTCTTTACAAAATCATTTGTAAAGGTATATCCTATTATGGATTTGCGTTTAACTTCGGTAAAGAAAGCTACATTTTTTGTCTTGTATGTAAGATAAAGGTCTGCCACAAAATTATATAGCCGATAAATGAGATTTTCATACACCTGATCTCTTTCGGGATCAACATATCCTCTTCTCATATATCCGAGCATAAGGGCATAGTCATTTTCTATCCTCTCAAGAGGAGCACTATACATCATTTTTGGATGAGAATTTACAAAAACGCGTGTTAGGCGAAGACTTTTCCCTAGTAAGTTGTCGCCCAAACTATCGAAAATATCCTCAAATAGTTCAATATCTGTGTTGTCTATATCCATTAAAAAGAAAGTTTCTATTGTTTGTTCAGCCAGCGATTAGCCGTATTAATATCTTTTTCTCTAGGTTCTTTCGCGTGCTGAAAAGTTAATTTTGGCAGAGCCTTAAGTGTTTTATCGTCAATACTATAGTATTTCTTAAGTATGTCAGTATAGTAAG
>JAJQAI010000160.1 GCA_021203915.1 Prevotella sp.
CTTAGAATGGGAAGACGCCTAGAAGAAGGCTTCGTAGTTACCGATGAGCCAGGAATATACTTTATTCCTCAACTTATTGAAGAGTGGAAAGCCCAAAAACTTTTTACTGACTTTATCAACTACGATGTTTTAGAGACATATAAAAACTTTGGGGGTATCCGCATTGAGGATGATATACTTATAACCCAAAATGGTTGCCGCTTTTTAGGAGAGCAAAGAATTCCATATCATCCAAAGGACATTGAAGAATATATGGCGGAAAAAGCTATCGAATAACGAACACAAAAAACAAAAAAAATAAATGAAACGCATAATTGCTATAATGGCGCTCGTAATGATAACCATAGGTTTAAGCGCACAGGAGAAAGGGGATAGTATAAACCCAAATAAGCCCCAGTTTACTACCATTAAGGAGAACCCAATCACAAGCATCAAGGATCAAAATAGAAGTGGAACATGTTGGGCATACTCAACGCTTAGCTATTTTGAAAGTGAGATACTAAAAAAGTCCGGTAAGACCTACGACCTTTGTGAGATGTTCGTTGCAAATCACACCTATATGGATAGGGCTATAAAGGCTGTCCGTATGCATGGAGATGTATCTTTTTCTGAAGGTGGTAGCGCTTACGATGTTCTTTACTGCCTACAACATTATGGTATATGCCCCGAGGATGCTATGCCACTTCCTGGCACTCTTTATGGAGATACCCTTGCCAACTTTAGCGAATTCTTTTCTGCTATGACCCCTTATGTTGAGGCCCTAGCAAAAAGCAAAGCAAAAAAGCTATCGCCTGCTTGGAAGGCGGGACTTCAAGGAATAATTGATGCTTACCTAGGTAAGTGTCCAGAGAGTTTTACTTATGAGGGAAAAAGCTACACTCCCGAGAGCTTCTGCAAGAGTCTAGGCCTTGACCTTGATGACTATGTAACAATTACAAGTTACACCCACCATCCTTTCTGGACAGAGTTTGTAGTAGAGGTTGAGGACAACTGGCGTTGGCCCCTTAGCTATAACATACCTATGGAGGATATGATGCGTATAATCGATAATGCCATTGATGAGGGTTATACCATTGCTTGGGGAGGTGATGTTACAGAAGATGGTTTTACACGTTCGGGACTTGGAATAGCTTATGATGCTGAAAAGGCTCGTAGTATGGCAGGAACTGATGCAGACCGTTGGTTTAAACTCTCCGATAGTGAGAAAAAGAGTAAGCTAGATTCTCTTGGTGTTAATGCTCCTGAAATCACCCCTACACAGCAGATGCGTCAAGATGCATATGATGATTGGGAGACAACAGATGATCACGGAATGCTTATCTATGGTCTTGCTAAGGACCAAAACGGAAGAGAATACTATATGGTTAAGAACTCCTGGGGAGATTATGGCGATTATAATGGCATTTGGTACATGACTAAGAACTATGTAGCTTATAAGACCATGGACTATATGGTAAATAAAAATGCCATTCCAAAGGATATAAGAAAAAAGATGGGATTATAGCTTTTTTAGGAAAAAGGAAAGCCAAATTTTTTCATGCGTTACAGCCAAAGGAATCATAAAGGTGAATATGAGCACCTAACAGTCAGCAAAGATCAAGCTTTGCTAGAATTCCTTATTGAAAATTTAAAAGGTCAAAGTAAAAACAAAATAAAGGCAACCCTTCAAGGACGCGGTATTAAGGTTCAAGGAAAGGTTGTAACGCAGTTTGACTACCCGCTTAAGGCAGGTATGAGGGTCTCCGTTAGTAAGACCAAGAAAAATGACACCTTTAAGAATCGCTTTGTTAAGATAGTCTATGAGGACCAATACCTTGTCGTTATAGAAAAAAATATTGGAATACTTTCTATGGCCTTGGGACGTCGCTCACTTAACGTTAAGACTATACTTAATGATTACTTTAAAAAGTCTCATCAAAAATGTACGGCACATGTTGTCCATAGGCTTGACCGCGATACAAGCGGGCTTATGATTTATGCCAAGGATATGGAAACAGAAAAAATCCTAGAATATAATTGGCACCAAATCGTTTACGACCGTCGCTACGTGGCAGTTCTAAGTGGTGAGATTCCTCAAGATGAAGGAACAATAAAAAATTGGATTCTAGAAAGTAATCCTTATGTAAGTGAATCCTCACCAACGGATAATGGTGGAAAATATGCTATATCTCACTTTCATACCTTAAAGCGTACAACAAGGCATAGTTTGGTAGAGTTTCGGCTTGAAACAGGAAGAAAAAATCAAATCCGCATTCATGCCTCAGACTTAGGATATCCCGTTTGTGGTGATCCAAAATATGGAAATGGTGATGACCCAATACATAGGCTATGCCTACATGCTTACGTTCTTTGCTTTTATCACCCTAGAACAAAAGAAAAGATGGAATTTGACACAATGATTCCAGTGGCGTTTAGAAGACTTTTTAAATAGAAAGAAAAATGGAGAATTTTGGATATTATATATTTTGTCTTATAGCACTTGTTGTAGCTATATTGGTCTTTAAAAAGGTTGCAGGATGTCTTCTTAGGACCATTATATTTATCCTAATAATAGGTGCTTTAGTAGCTATTTACTTTATGTATTTTAGAGGAAGTAGCCCGCTATAAGAGTTCCATTCCAAGCCCATAACCAAATAAGAAGCACTACTAATATAGAGCGAACGAGAAGAAGTAGCTTTCTTTTTTTTATGGCTTTAAAAATAAAAGCTATCGCTATTGGGATAACAAAGAGCCAATGCGCCCCCATTATATAAACCTCATTTATAGCAAAGCCAAGTCCTAAGTGAAGTGCCACGTCAAATAAAAATCCTGACAAGGCCATAAGGAAAAATCTTGAAGTCCTTCCAAGGAAAATACCCAAAATAAAAAGAAGAACTATCACTATCTCTACTATAT
>JAJQAI010000179.1 GCA_021203915.1 Prevotella sp.
ATTTCAGGGTTATAAACTTCACTTAAGACTTCTTTTAGTTTTTCAAGAAATTCTTCTTTATAATCACTTATATCGGTAAGTGGCTTAGCATTTATCTTTATTGTAGGGTCGTACTCTTCTTGAGAGGCATGTTGTATATATAAAAGTGAAGGGCTAACTCCTAAGTGCTTAGGGTTGTAAATAGATGAATCTCTTACAATCATGGAGTAAAGCATTGACTGAAGACAGTAGTCTGTATGATGCGTGGGGTTAAAGGGCCTTGAAAAGATACTATCAACATCCTTAACTTTAGGTTCACTTCTTCCTGTTTTATAGTCAATAACTCTAATCCTTTTTCCTCCACTTTCTTTATCAATGACCTCATCAAGACGGTCTATACGACCACCTACTCTAATGGGTTTATCTTTTCCCTTTATATCAATGTCTTGGAAAACATCTTCTTCTAACTTAAGAATTCTAAAAGGAGAAAGACCTTTATCTACCTTGAGCAAGCGGGTGATAAAACGAATGATAACCTCTCGATTAATAAGTGCAAGACCATCATACTCAGGATAAGGCCCCTGCCAATTTTTGCCATAAAGTTCCTCATGCATGGCCTTATCAACGGCAGACGAAATTAATTCTTTATCCTTTAGAATCTTATCTATTATCTTTTCATCGATATCTTCTTTTACATCCGTATTATCTCTATACACGTATTCAGCAGCATTATGGAAGATGTTTCCAAAAGCTCTACTATCAAGTGTCTCATCTTCATCTTTTTCATCCTTTTCGCGGATCTTTGCAATATGATAAAAGTAAAACTGCAAAGGACAACGAAGATAGCGATTTATAGCAGTGGGGGAGAGATACCCAATTTCTTTAAGGATATTCATTGCTACAGAATCCTTAGGAATATCCCTTGGGTTAAGATCATAAAGTTCTGGCTTTAAGGTAATAACTCGCCTTTCAATGTTAAAGTTACTCTCGGCAAGAAGTTGAAGCATAAAGCGGCTCATTTCGCCCGTTGTTCCATTTTCCGTTGAATTGTTGTAAGTTATAGTTACATCCTTAGCCCTTTGAATTAAACAATGGAAATTATAGGAATAACTTTCGACCCTTCTATCTTGATCTGTAAGATTATGAGCCTTACGTATAAAGTAAGGGATGAAGGATACATCGCCACTTTTTTTAGGTAGATTACCCTCATTACACGAAAGTATTAAGACGTTTTCAAAGTCCAAATTTCTAGCCTCAAGTACACTCATAATTTGAACTCCTTCTGCAGGCTCTCCATTATAAGGAATAGGGTAGGAGCTTATCATCTGAGTGACTAACTTTTGAAATGTAATGGGGTTAATTTCCAAAGAAGTCTCACTAAAGACGGCTGTAATTCTATTAAAAATAGTGTACATTTTAAATAATGATTCCTCGAGAAGTAAATCTTCTTCTTTATCTAGAAAACCTACCCTTAGAGCCATACTTTTTAAAAGACGAGAAATCCAGGAGGCAATATCAGTGTTGCTATTCTGGTGTTCTAACAATGTTATAAGAGAATCATCATTAAGAAATTCCCCCTCAAGGCTACAGCAATATGGCTTTTTATCTTTTAAAAATGAAAGTAAATCCCCGCTAAGTAAAGATAAATATCTAGAGTAGGGGTGAGAAAGAATCTTTACAACATAATTAGTTCTAAAGCCTCTATCTTTTATCCAGCCACGTACTTGAAGCTCTAAGAGCATCTCAATAAGAGCATTTAGTGGTGATAAAGAAAGTGGGAATCCAATAGTTACATTTATTTTTTCTACTTCCTCGGGCATCGAATGAATCACATTAGGAAGAAGGGATTCATTGCATAGTACTACGGCAGTATGTGTTCCCCTTTTATAGCGCTCGTTTTCCTTTAACCATCCTCCAACGTATCTAGCTTGAGAATTTTCAGTATTTGCTGCAACAAAAGTTATCTTTTTCCCATTGTAAAAATTATCGTATATCTCTTTGCTATGATTATCCAACTCATTTGGGAAATTTCTTAAGTATTCAGGTATTGAACGCCCTGCTTCGTTAGGCTCCATTAGACCTTCTCGTTTATGGGTATAGAAAAAGTCAAAATCCCAATAAAAGCGAGCTTTACCTTGATCTTTAAGCAAAGAAAACAGTTGTTTTTCAACATTCATAATATGGCCAAAGCCAACGAAAATAAATATATCGTAATCGGAGGTGTCAATCTCTTTATTTTCTATTACTTCTCGACATAACATTCCCTCATATGCTATGCCTTTTTCCCTTAGTCGAGCTTTAAAGTCATGATAAATATCAGTTAGATGAGACCATATACGAAGAAAACGCGCTTGAAGCTCAGATGAGCTACCATCCCTCATACTTAAAAAGAAGGCTTTTAACGCTTCTCTTTGCTCTTGAGTAAGGTAAGAATCATCATCTAGAGCATGTATATCCTTAACATTGGCAAGAACCGTATCTGCTCTTACCATTTGTTTATCTATATCATCAAAGTCGCTTAAAAGAAGTTCTCCCCAGCTCCAAAAATGATCAAGCGTCTCACTGATATTAGTACATGAAGTATAGCTTTGATATAGCTCTATAACAAGCTTTATCTCATCTGCAATCTCAAGTGAAGAATTATGGCTAAAAAGTTCACGAAGAGTAAAAAAAGTTGGAGACCATATTGGTTTACCGGCAATCCTTACTAAATGTTCATTTAAGAATAGTGATGCACGTTTGTTTGGAAAGATAACAGCCACTCTAGACATGTTGAAACCATATTTTTCAATCATGTCACGAGCCACGTATTCTAAAAAGGTTTTCATCCTATACTTTTTTAAATTTCACTTTTAAGAGGCTCAACCTCTACAATTTCATTTTTAAATACGTACCAAAGATAACCCGTTATAGAG
>JAJQAI010000102.1 GCA_021203915.1 Prevotella sp.
CAATTATCGCCCAAGCTCAAGAAGTTTCAGATACAATTGGCACTCAGTATATCAAAGAGGTAGTGGTGAAAGCCGAAAGACCATATGTAAAGAGCGAAAATGGCGCCATGGTTGTAGACCTACCTGGTATCGTCAAGGATAAACCTGTAAATAATATCCTTGAGTCGCTTTTTTATCTTCCTGGGGTGACAAATCAAGAAGGAGGAATAAGTCTTGTGGGAGCTAATTCAACCACCATTATTATTAATGGTGAAGCCTCGCAGATGTCTACTGAGCAACTTTATCAGTTGTTGTACTCTATGCCTATCTCTAGACTAAAGCAGGTAGAGTTAATCCAAGCGGCACCTGCAAAGTATCATGTAAATGGTGGTGTAATTAATGTAATTTTGAAGACACCAACAGCTCTAGATGGATTGCAGGGACAAGCTCGTATAGGATATGGTCAAAGCCATTATGCTTCTTGTGATGGAGCGATGTCTTTACTTTACGCCACACATCGATGGACATTCGAGGCCAACTATTCTTTGACTAAGAACAAGACATGGAATAGCACCGCTATGACTTCATGGCACACATTAAGCGATGGTCAACACCTTGTCTATGAAAGGGACAAACAAACAGCTGGTAATCTAGCAAACACAGTATATTGCGCTATCGGTTATAAGATAAATGAAACTAATAGTTTGAAAGCAACCTATAGTGGTCAGTATACTGGGAGGATCTTATCCGACACACATTCTACGGGAACCTTTGGGCAGTTTTTGAATTCTAGCGTATTTGGAAAGCCAAAGATGCTCAACAATGTCAACCTTAATTATGAATCCGGTTTCGGACTATCGCTCTCTGCTGATTATCTATCTTACAACGAGATGCGAGAACAAAGAATGGAAAAGATCTCAACTATAGAATTATTGGTTAATTCAATTAACAAGCAGCGCATCAATAAATATCATTTTACCGCTGACATGCAACATGATGTGAAAGGTTGGGGGCTAAACTATGGTGTAGACTATAAGTTTAGTGATGACCATAGTAGTATGGAGTATCTTACGCCTGAGAATCCAGGTTTCAAGAACAACTTAAGCGAAAGGTCAGTTAAAGGATATGTGGGTCTTGAGCATAGTTTTTCATGTGGGCTCTCCTTTCAAACATCCCTAGCAGAAGAACTGTATCGTCTTGATGGCAAGAATAACTGGACATTCTTGCCTCAGTTGGCAATGACCTACTACAAGACTCCTACGCATGTGTTGCAAGCAAGTTTCAATGCCAATCGCATCTTTCCTTCCTACTGGACATTGCATGGTGGTGTAGGTTATCTTAATCCATATAGTGAGGTTTGGGGTAATCCTAGTCTTAAGCCTTCTACCGAGTATGCTTTACAGGCATCCTATATCTTCAAGCGTAAATATGTTGCAACATTGTTTTTTATGGATATTGACAATTACGCTGTTCAGCTACCTTACCAATCTCAAGATGAACTAAAATTAATCTTTCAAGAGCAAAACTTCAATTACGATCGTAAGATTGGTATCAATTTAGATGCACCAATAACTGTCTCTAGCTGGTTTGACACTAGATTTTCTCTACAGGTATATTACGAAAAAATACGTGCAGATAGCTTTCATGACATTAGCTTTAAAAGAGATAAACTGTGCCTGTATGGTGCTATCCAAAACACTATAAAGCTCAAGAAAGGACTTTCGTTTACACTAGATGCCAAAGCTTTAAGCGGAGCACTCCAAGGTATAGCAGATCTGTCTAGTATATGGCAAATAGATGCTGGCATGAAATGGAGTTTTGCCAAGAATAATTGTTGTGAGTTCAATCTACGAGCAGATGATATCTTCAATTCATGGTCTCCCGTGATGAAAATCAACTACAAGACGCAAAACTACCGCATGGAAGTTAAAGATATGACTCGAAATTTAAAGCTTACCTTTGTGTATCGATTTAATGGCTTCAAGCCTAAAGATACAAGTATAGATACCTCACGATTGGGTACTAAATAGAAAAAAAGTGAATCATCTAACTATCATCTATTGTCTAGTTTTGATGCCACAGCAACATTTTTAAAATCTTTCCAACCTTCAGCTCTTAAATAAGCTTGTTTTGAGCCTTCTGGAATATTTAGTGTGCAAGTACTTTTAACTATCTCATCAAAAGAATGATTTAAGCAAGCCGGAGGAACTTCACTTTCTAACGTAATACTGCTAAGTTTAGTACACCCTAAAAAAGCATCGCTTCCTATTTCTTCTACTTGTTTTGGAATTAATAGCTTTATAAGGTTTTCACAACCACGAAGTATACCATCTTTAATTATAGTTATGCCTTTGGGTAAGGAAAATTCTGTTATGCCTTTGCATCCTGAAAAGGCATATAGACCAATAGATTTAACGCTATCGGGTAAAGAAACCTCTTTTAGCCTTTCACAATTTGCAAAAGCGTAAAAGTCTATCGATTCAAGATGATAAGGAAAGTTTATCGAGGTTAAATTAACACAATTAGCGAAGGAATATATACCTATTTTTTTTATACCATCTGGCAAGTATACTTCCTTAAGGGAAGAGCAAGAATCCAGCATACCGGATTCTATCGATGTTAGATTCTTGGGGAACTTAACCTTCTGAAGTGAAATGCACCCCTTAAAGACATCATATCCAAAATATGTGACGCTATCAGGGATACTTATACTGGTTAATCCTTCTAAATATCTAAAAGCGGAACTATCAATTCTAGATACTCCATTAGGAATATCAATCGTGCGTAGACGACACCCTTCAAAGGCTTGCATTCCTATTGCTTTTAATGAGTTAGGGAGATTTATGGTTTGAAGTTCACAATGATAAAAAGCTTTATCACAAATTACCTTTGTTCCACTTTTGATAGTATACTC
>JAJQAI010000003.1 GCA_021203915.1 Prevotella sp.
AGTAAATGAAATCTTAAGTAAAATAAAAGGTGTGGTTGATTTTAAGCAGACTAAATATCGTCTAGCCCTAGTGCTGTTTCCACTTATTTTGTTTACGGCTTATTTTACAATTAAAGCCTTTCAAGTGGATTTAGCAGAAACTAAAGGGGAGGCCTTAAAGTCAACGGATTTTTTAAATCCAGAACTACCCCAGGCTCAGCTTTCAGGAAGGGAGTTAACCAGTAGGCGTGAAGCCCTTGAAAATGCCTTTGGAAATGCCTCTGATTATTCTGCTGTTGAAGGAATAGAAAAAGAGCAAACAGAAGGCTACACTTTATACGAGTCTCAATATACAGAGGAAGAAATGGAGGAGTTAGCTTCAAACACAAAAGAAAAGGAAACTCAGATGGAAGAAGCTCTTAAAAAAAGTAGCCAAAAAGCTGAGGCTATAGCCTCTGGAAAAGAAGAGGCTGTAACTAACAATTGGAATAACGAAACCGAGCGACTTAAAAGAAGTGAAAGAGCTCAAAATGAGGCTATAAAGGAATTAGAAAAAGCCCTAACTGAAGCTCGTTTAGGGGGTCAAAAAGGACTTTCTATAGATGTGGATGAAAAAGGGAATTCTCTAAATAGTGGAGAAATTTCTGAAAGTGCTTTAAGCCCCAATAACGCTAATAAGGATGGTGAACAAACATCTTCATCTGAACAAGGTAATTTGGGTTTAAGTGGGTCAACAAGTGGCCAAGACAAAAAGATGAATTTTTCTAAAGGAAAAAATGTAAATGAAAAAAGTAACAAGGCAGTTCATCAAGCACCGGAATCTCTTCAAGCTAAAGAGGTAGCAAAAAAGGTAAATCCAAACTCTGCTTACTTTTCAACAATAAAAGAAAATGAGACTACTCCCCTACTTATTAGAGCTATTATTGATGAGGAAATAACGGCCGTAGAAAATTCTAGAGTTCGCCTAAGACTACTAGATGCAATAGAAATAGAGGACGTAGTACTTGAAAAGGGAACCTACCTATATGCAAAAATGAGTGGCTTTTCATCTCAAAGAGTTAGAGGTACAATAGAAAACATACTAGCAGGCGATGAACTTCTTAAAGTTAGCTTAACTATTTATGATTTAGATGGACAAGAAGGACTATACGTTCCTCAGTCTGCCTTTCGGGATGCAGCACGGGACGTACTTTCAGATGCAGCAACCACAAATGTAAATATAGGCTCATCTTCCTATAGTAATAGCTTTTCATCCTGGGGGATGCAAACAGCACAAAATGCATATAATAGAATAGCAAACGCAGTTTCGAGGAATATAAAAAAGAATAAAGCTAAACTTAAGTACGGCTCGAAAGTGTATTTAGTAAATAAAAAGTAACAATAAAATTAAGAGGACAAAGAATATGAGTTTTTTACGTCAAATTTTTCTTTTTGCAAGTATTTTTCTTGCTACGGAATCTTCGCTAGGACAGCGAACATACTTTGAAATGGGCACAATAAGTGTTAACCAAAACGTTACAACAGTTATCACAGCATCAGAACCTATACGCTTTGTAGATATATCTACAGATAAGGTAGCAGGTGATCAGCCAATTGATAACACTTTAAGGCTAAAGCCTAAAGATGGTGAGCATCAAGACGGCGAGCTTTTAGCAATAGTCACAATAATTACAGAGCGCTACCGCACTCAGTATGCTCTAGCTTATACATCTAAAGAGCGGGAGGCTATAACTGATAAGGAAATTGAGATCCGTGAGCGTCAGCAATATAACAACCCTGCTGTTACAATGTCAAAAGAAGATATGTACCGCTATGCAAGGCGTATAATACTTTCTAAGCCACAGTTCCGCTCAACATCTAATCACCAAAAGGGCTTAAAGATGCGTCTTAATAATGTTTATGCAGTTGGGGATTATTTCTTTATTGACTTTTCAGTTGATAATAAAACTTCCATTAGGTTTGATATTGATGAGATACGCTTAAAGCTTAAAGATAAAAAGACCTCTAAAGCAACTAACGCTCAAATCCTAGAGCTCGAGCCCGCTATTATACTAGATGAAAGAGAATCTTTTCTTCATGGCTATAGAAATGTAATAGCTGTAAAAAAGCTAACCTTCCCTAATGATAAGGTGCTAGTTCTAGAGTTAAAAGAAAAGCAGATATCAGGTCGGGAAATTTCCATTACAATAGCGTATGAGGATATACTATCGGCTGATGGCTTTAATAAGGATCTTTTTTAAAAAAGGAAAGGAGAAAATAAGATGAGGAAAAGATTTTTATTACTGCTAGCCCTTGTTCTTAGTCTTTCTGTTAAAGTAAAGGCAGGAGATAATGAAGGAAGAATAGGTGTGGGGTTTGGAGCCCTTTATAAAAATGGACTTGATGTGACCCTTTCTTTTGAGATGGAGTCCTCCTATCATAACTGTTGGGAGATATTCTTAAATGGCTATCTAAAGTGGGATGAATGTGAGACCTCAGGTCACGTATGTAAAGACTCATTTTGGAAAAACTACCGTACTTGGGGAGGTGGTGTAGCCTGGAAGCCATGTATAAAACGAGGAAAAAATAATTATGGCTCTCTTCGTATTGGAGGTTCAGTTGGTTCGGACCTTGATGAGGTAATAGGTGGTGTTCATCTAGGATATGAACACAACTTCCGCTTAAATCATGGCTGGCAACTATACTGTGGGGGCAAAGTTGATTGTATTATTAATGGAGAGGATTTATTCCGTACAGGTATTGTAATAGGATTTAAAATCCCAGTAAAATAAAATTTATTTAGATATGATAAAGAATGGTAATTTTAAAACGCCTTATAAAGAAACTAGAAAAAAAGATAGCTTAAAAAAGCGCTGTCTGTTAGCAATTCTTTTAACTTCAATTTCTTCTAAAGTAAAAG
>JAJQAI010000243.1 GCA_021203915.1 Prevotella sp.
ACGCATATCTTAGATGCCTTAGTAACGAATAAGTATGTAGGCTTCCCAATTTTTATAATTTTCTTAATCCTGGTATTCAAGATAACATTCTCCCTTGGTGAATATCCGATGGACTGGATAGATGCGGGTGTAACATGGCTGAGTGATACCCTAGAGGAAGTTATGCCAGATGGTATATTTAAGGATATGGTAATCGATGGTGCAATAGCTGGTGTTGGAGCTGTAATAGGATTCCTGCCACAGATTCTTATCCTATACTTCTTTATCTCATTTATGGAGGATTCTGGTTATATGGCTCGTACGGCATTCATCATGGATAAGTTAATGCACAAACTAGGCCTTCACGGAAAATCTTTCATACCACTGGTTATGGGATTTGGTTGTAACGTTCCTGCCGTTATGGCAACTCGTACAATTGAAAATCGTCAAAGTCGCTTGGTTACAATTCTTATCTTACCGATGATGAGTTGCCTAGCACGTTGGCCGGTATATATAATGATTGTCGGAACGTTTTTTGCAGCTAAGTATCAAGCTCCTGTAATGATAAGCCTTTATCTTATTGGCTTTATTGTAGCGATAATAATGTGTATTATCTTTAGTAAATGGATTATTAAGGGTGAAGATACACCATTTGTTATGGAGCTGCCTCCATATCGTTTCCCAACTGGAAAGGCTATCCTGCGTCATACATGGGAAAAAGGAAAACAATATCTTAAGAAAATGGGTGGTATCATCCTAATAGCTAGTGTTATTGTTTGGGCATTAGGATATTTTCCACACAATGATGAACTTGATGATCAAGCCCAACAAGAACAAAGCTATATCGGACGCATGGGTAAGGCAGTTGAGCCTATATTCCGCCCACAAGGCTTTGATTGGAAACTTGATATAAGTCTAATTGCTGGTGTAGGAGCTAAGGAAATTGTTGCCTCAACCATCGGTGTGCTCTATGCTAACGATGAAAGTGTAGCCGAAAGTAGTGATGAGGACGAAGAAGAGGTTATACAAAAGAAATATCAGATATTGCGTCAAAAGATGACCGCAGATGGTATAACGCCACTGATAGCCTTTGCCTATCTAATATTTACACTGATTTACTTCCCGTGTATAGCCACAATTGCGGCCATAAAAGGTGAGACTGGTAGTTGGAAATGGACTTTGTTTACTGCCGGTTATACGACTGTCCTAGCATGGATTGTGTCTATGGCAGTTTACCAAATAGGAAGTTTATTCGTTTGAGCGAAAAATAACAAGAGTTTATTTTGGAAGGAGTTGGTAGCTTAAAACCTTTTTTGGGCTACCAACTTCCCTTTTTAAGTTATCAAAAAAAAGCATCTTTTTTCACCTTTGCTTTAATCTTCCTTTGAAAAATATTTATGCATACCATATAAAGGAATATTTTCCATCCACTCTTGATCTTTATATCCTTTCATATATATACGAAGACCTTTTAAAGGATATTTTGGATGTGTTTTTATGTATTCAATTAGTGAGCGAGCTCTTACATTTTCTTCTGCTTTAACTTCAATGGGGATGACGTGTGAATCACTCTGCACCACAAAATCAATCTCTGCTGGAGTTTTTTCTTTGCTCCAATAATATGGCATGATTCCCATTGCTATAAGTTGCTGAAGTACATATTGCTCAGTTAAAGCGCCTTTAAACTCTTTAAATACATCGTTGCTTACCAAAACTAGCGATGCTGGCGCATCTATCATGCAACCCAGTAGCCCTAAATCAAGGAGAAATAGTTTAAAAGCACCAATATCTTCGTAGAATTTTATTGGTATCTCAATTTTACTTACACGTGATACTTTATGCACTATGCCTGCGTCTATAAGCCATTGTATGGCTAATTCATAACTCTTTGCACGTGCACCTTCTCTTATAACATTGTAAATGAATTTTTTGTTCTCTTTGACAAGTTGCGATGGAAGCGAGTTTAACACTTGACCTATGAGTATACTTTCTCTTTTAAGTGTATGTTTAGAGATGTCGCGACGATAAGTTTCAAGTATTTCACTTTGAAGTACTCTAACTTGGGTAAGATCCTTCTGTTCTATATAATTAGCTACAACTTCAGGCATCCCTCCCACATAGTAGTATTGGCGCAAAGTATCTATAAATTTAGTTTTTAGTATATCTATTATTTCCCAATTATCTTGATGAAAGATTTTTGCCATACCTTCTTCGCCTATAGCAAGCAAAAATTCTTCAAAATCCATTGGGTACATATGCAGCATATTTATCTTACCAACAGGAAACGATTCCCCTTGTTTAAGAGTAATACCTAAAAGAGAGCCTGCTGCAATCACATGATATTGAGGTGCATTTTCTTGGAAATATTTTAAACTGTTTAATCCCCGTGGAACTTCTTGTAACTCATCAAGGATTATTAAAGTTTTCCCCGGTTGAACCACTGTCCCCGTTATGGCTTGAATGGCTAGAATAATACGAGGTATATCGTAATCGGAGTCAAACAAATGTTTTGCTAATGGCTGCTCATCACAATTTACGTACGCAACATTTTGAAATTCTCTTTCTCCAAAGTGACGCATAGCCCATGTCTTACCAACCTGTCGGGCGCCGAGTAAAAGTAGTGGTTTTCTATTTTGAGAGTTCTTCCACTTAAGAAGATGATTTATTATTTTTCTTTCCATATCTGCAAGCTAATTTTGTATTATAAATGCAAAATTACACTTTTTCGAGGATATATTTAAATAAAACGAACACTTTTTCTAGGATACTTTTCTAAGATTGTTACATTTTTTCGATGATACATTTCTAAGATTGTTACACTTTTTCGATGATAATGGGTTTTGTCAAGAAAATAATTCTGTCATTGTAATAGGTATTGGCGAAATTTCCGAGTACATA
>JAJQAI010000156.1 GCA_021203915.1 Prevotella sp.
TCTACGTCTCGTGGGCTAGGTGATGTGGATAAGATACAGGGAGAATAAGAAATTTTAATATTTCCATTTGAAGATCAGCATGCCCTTTCTGAGACAACAGTACAAAAAAATGAGCAACAGTATGAGCTATTCAAATATGAAGGAATTTTGTATAAAAAAGTTTTTATAAAAGAAAAAATAAAAAAAGAAATTTGTGAAAAAGTTTATTGTTTAAATAATAATACACATTCTTTTGTGTGCGAGGGGGTAATTGTTCATAACTGCTTAGGGTCTTATCTCAGCGACAGAATCGTAAAGCTTGCAAATGCGGAGGAGAACCAAGATAGTGAAGAAAAAATTTATGAAATAAAATCACAAATACATAAATTTATTCAATGGAACTTAGACTTATTTGGTGATGATTTTTATTTTGAAATAGCGGCTGGAAGGTCAGAAGAGCAAATTAAACTTAATCGAAGAATAAAGCCTATTGTAAAAGCGTATGGCGGCAAATTAGTAATTGGAGATGATGCTCATTATTTAACCGCACAAGACCGTCAGGCGCACAAAATATATTTGAACTCAAAAAATGGTGATAGAGAAGTTGATGCTTTTTACGCCTACTCTCATCTAATGACCAATGAAGAGGCTTATCAAAATTTGTCTGATATTTTTTCTGAGTCTGAATTCCAAGAAATGTGTCAAAATTCTTTAGATATGCAAAATAAAATTGGAACGTATGATATATTCCGTTCACCAATTATTCCACATGTTACGGTTAAAACCTATGCTAAACAGAAGGCGACGCCTGAAATTGCAAAATATCATACCCTGTCTTCTTTAGTGGAATCCAATAATGATCAAGAACGATATTGGGTAAATCAATGTTTACAATCTTTGCGTGATAAGAATTTATGGTCAGATCAATATTTGGCAAGAGTTGAAGAAGAGGCGCGTATTATTAAAACAGTTGGTAACAAATTGAACAACTGCTTATTCGAATATTTCAACACTTTTCAACATTACATTGATTTATTTTGGAACTGCGGCTCAATTGTAGGTCCGGGGCGCGGAAGCTCAGTTTGCTTTTTAACAAACTATCTATTGGGTATTACACAATTAGACCCAATTAAGTGGCACTTAAAAGAGTGGAGATTCTTGAATGATGACAGATTGGAATTGCCAGATATTGATATTGACCTAAACCCAACAAAAAGAAATAAAATTTTCCAAGAAATTCGAAAAGAAAGGGGCGAATTGAATTTAGTCCAAGTTTGTACTTGGGGAACAGAATGTACCCGAAGCGCAATTGCGGCGGCTTGTAGAGGATATCGTTCAGAAGAGTATCCCCTTGGAATTTCTCCGGATGAGGCGTCTTATATTAGTAGTCTTGTTCCAATTGAGCGTGGAAATTTATGGGAAATTAAAGATTGCATTTTGGGAAATGAATCGAAGGGGCGCCGCCCTGTTCTTGAAATGGTGAATGCTTTAGCCGAGTATCCGGGGCTGTTTGAAGGGATTTGTGCTATTGAAGGACTTGTTAATAAGCGCGGAACACATGCCTCTGGCGTTATGCTGTATAACAATTCTTTTCTTGACACAAATGCTTTAATGCGAAGCCCAAATGGAGATATTACAACACAATTTGATTTACATGACTCAGAAGCATTGGGAGATACAAAATTTGATTTCTTGGCAACAGAAATTTGTGACAAAATTACTTTATGTATTCAAATGTTACAGCAAGACAAATTACTTGACCCAAACAAGTCTTTACATGAAATATATTATACACATTTTCATCCTGAGGTAATAAATGTTAAAGAGCCAAGATTATGGGAAGCTTTAGGAAAAGGAGAGGTGTTAGACGTATTTCAATTTAGTACGGGGGTAGGATTAAGTGCAGCAAAAAGAATTAAGCCAAAAAACCCTACGGAATTAACTTCAGCAAATGCTTTAATGCGACTAATGGGAGAAGAGGGGGCAGAAAAGCCTATTGACCGATATTGTAGGTTAAAAGATGACATGAGCATGTGGTACCAAGAAGCGGCTATTGCGGGGCTAACCTCTGAAGAAATTAAAATATTGGAACCGTATTATCTTCCTAATTATGGTGTTCCGTGCGCACAAGAAGATTTAATGGAAGTGTGCATGGACCCAAATATTGCCCACTTTACTTTATCAGAAGCCAATTATGCTCGAAAAGTGGTCGCAAAGAAAAAAGTGAATGAAGTTGAAAGTTTAAAGGAAAAATTCATCTCTCAGTGCCCGCGCCGCGAGCTTGGAGAATATGTATGGAAAACAGTGGCAGGTCCGCAAATGGGTTATTCGTTCTCAACTCCGCACGCACTAGCATATAGCTTTGTAGGCATTATTACTTTATATTTGGGAGTAATGTTTCCAAGTGTTTATTGGAATTGTGCTTGTTTGATTGTTAATTCAGGGAGTACAGAATTGCTTACTTCTGATGATAAGGGTACAACAAATACACCGAACTATGGAAAGATTAGTGTGGCACTGGCTAGGTCACAACAGAAGGGAATATGTATCCATTTACCAGATATTAATAAGTCAGGCGTGACATTTGAACCAGAAGTTCAATCAAATGCAATCCGATACGGAATTAAAGGAATCAATTCCATTGGGGATGATTATGTAAGACTTATTATGTCGAAACGTCCTTATAATTCAATTAATGATTTTTGTGAAAAAACTGGTCTTGGCAAAGTGCAAATGATGTCTCTAATTAAGTCTGGAGCTTTTGATAGTTTATATCAAGGGAGTAGAAATAAAGCAATGCAAGAATATTTGAATATTTTATTTCCAACTAAAACTAAAATTACTCTTACGCAACTTAATATGTTGATATATTATGACTTAATACCAGAA
>JAJQAI010000010.1 GCA_021203915.1 Prevotella sp.
CTTTGAGAATGGGTTTACTTTTAAAGAGATATTGACTTTAAAAGGATATAACGGATATGTCTTTCGTGAGTCTTATACTTCCACTACAATATGTTTATTTGATGCATCTGCTTTATCATGTCCTACACATACAAAGAAAATTCTATGAGAAAATCATGGCTTTAGTATTTTAACGCTAGTCATCTTAAATAGAATGAGATATATAGCGCTAATAGAATATAAATAGATTTAATAAATAAAATATAAAAGATAAGGCAATAAAACTAAAAAAATTATGGCAAAGAAAATTACTATTTGCTTACTGCTGATGCTTCTAACCTCAATAGGAGCTATGGCAGATTATGAGTATTACCCAGACCAAGACTGCTGGGTAGATGAAAATGGAGTTATCTATAAGTTTGTAGATGGTGTTATGAACCTCTATAGTTATAATAAGCCAGCTACTGGCGATTATGGAACTGCAACCGTACCTGGCGCTCCAGAGTGGGACTACGATAAGGATTATGACCTTGAAATCCTTGATTACTTTGAGGATGAAGGTTATGTAGTAACCCAGATTTATAGACAAGCTTTTAATGGTATAACAAACATCAAGTCATTAACCATCCCTGCAACTATTGAAAAAATAGGAACAAGTGCTTTTGCTAATTGCACTGGGATAGAGAAAATCACTTGTTATGCTAAGACTCCTCCTGATATAAGTGCAGGCTCATGCTTTGGTATGGCTTCTAATGGCTCAAGTGCTTATAAGGCAACAGTCTATGTACCTTATGGCTGTAAGGATGCCTATTTAAATGACAGACCAAATACTGCTAATAGTGGATGGGGTTATTACGCTACGATGGGCTTCTTTACTTTTGAAGAACTAGAAGAAGGTGACATAGGAACAGTAACTAAAGGAGTATTAACTGTAGATCCTGAGACTAACTCAAGAATAAAAGGACAGCTAGAGAGTATCACTATATCCTATGAAGGTGGAGTAGCGCTTAGTGATGCTAGCCTACAAGTAGAAGTAAATGATTCAGAAGGCGAAGTAGCTGCTATCTTAAAACCTGCAGCAGCAGCTAACCAAGATGGAAGCTATACTCTTTATATGTATGATGTAACGGGTACTACCATAACCCCACTAACAAAGTTTGATGACTTTAAACTTACAATACCTAGTGGCTCTTTTAATCTAGGAGAGGATAAGATGACTATAAATGTAAAGACAAGCCTAAACTATACAGTAGAAGATGATGCGGTATATACCATTACCCTTGACCCAGAAAATGGTTATATCTCAAACGAAACTCTAGAGTATTTTACTGTTTCCTGTGAAGACGGCTTAAAAGAATTAAAGTACTTTGATTGGGACCATATAAACGTATATGACACAAATTCTAACATCTTTACCTTTGTGACTAAAGATGGCGACGTAGAAGATACAGAAACTGTAGTTACCTTCGTCTTTGATACTCCAATATCAACACCAGGAACATATAAGTTCACCTTCCCAGAAGGAACATTCCGTGTTGGTCCTAATAACCAATGGAGCGGGGCAATAGATGTTACCTATACTGTATCAGATGATGTTGTAGAAACAGAGGGCAAGTGGTCTTATTATCCATCAGACACTACTGCCATAACAAGCCTTAAAGAAATACAAATACAATACTCTACTGGCTTAGTAATAGCAGAAGGAAAAGAAGATGGTATAACTCTTACAGGTAGTAACGGAAACATTTTCACCAGTAATGATTTTACAATAGAGACAATCACTAATGGTATTACTATAACCTTAAGTGAAGAAATTGTAGAAACGGGCACATATACCTTAAGTGCTCCAGCAGGAACCTTCTTACTTGGTCAGACAAAGCAAGAATCCGGTGACTTCTCGGTATCCTTTGTAGTTGCTTCATATACTTTAAGCTTTGATCCAGAAGATGGTACTACTTTACTTCCATTAGATGCTTTTACAGTTACATGCCAAGCAGGTCTTGACCCAGTTCTTGATGACCAAGATGAAATGGGGGTATTAAATGTAAATCGTGATGGAGAGCTCATAGCAGTAGCTGTACCAGACCAAAAGAATCCAATTACTGATGAGGATGGTAACATTATAAGTTATAGCTTCACTGTAATGAGTAAGGATAATAGAAGCCAGGCCTATCCAATTGATGTTAATGGCACATATGTAATTGAGATGGGAAGAGGTTATTTCCAGCTAGGTCCTGAAAAAGTTCTCAATGACCTTACTACTTGCACCTATTACATTGTTGATGGCGCAGGAATAAAGGATATTGAGGTTGATACAACTGATTCTTCAAGCAATGAATACTTTAACCTCTCTGGCCAACGCGTAACAACACCTAAGGCGGGTGGCGTATATATCATTGGTGGCAAGAAAGTCGTAGTTAAGTGATAAACTTAATTGTAAACCCAAGAAAATGTGAGCGACTATAAGTCAACAGATATCACTTATTCATAATGGATTAAAAGTGTTTAATGGTGGGTGTTTCTGGAGCACCCACCATTTCATAAAAAACTTGTCAAAACTCTTTTTTTTTCGGGAATAATTAATAAAGAACTAGTCTAAAAAGGTGGGTGGACTAAATAGTGTTAGCAAGCATAATAATAAAAGAATATGATAGAAGAAATTAGTTGTTGTGGCTATAGAGGGTTTGCCCAAAAGCAAGTCTTAAAATTAGCAATTCCGGATAACGAAAAAAGAGGAAGTGGATTGACCGTTCTAATTGGTCCCAACGGAGGCGGTAAGTCAACTATTGTTGAATGTTTTTCTAAAATAAATCAAAAAAAGGCTTCTTTCTCCGAAGGGAAGAGAAATAAATTAGCGGGTGATGAAG
>JAJQAI010000002.1 GCA_021203915.1 Prevotella sp.
TTGCTCCCAAAGAAGTAAGGTGACCTCAAGAAAAGCTAACTTTTTTTGTAGGCCAAATCTACTTTATTAAAGAAATCCGGATCAACTCTTTTTTGTTGACTATCAAATTTTTTAAACTATACTATAGTGTTGACCTTTGCAAATGCAATGCCTTTTCCACTTCATTTAAACATAATTGAATGGATTTTTAAAGGTTTGCTTATTGGAATTATCGCTTCGGCGCCAATGGGGCCCGTTGGTGTGCTTTGCGTGCAAAGAACTCTAAATAAAGGTCGATGGTATGGCTTTGTTACTGGCATTGGAGCTGCTATAAGTGATTTTATATATGCTCTTATAACGGGCTTTGGAATGAGTTTTGTGGCACATTTATTAATAGAGAATCATCAGAATCGTTTCTTACTTCAAATAATTGGAAGCATAATGCTACTAGTTTTCGGTCTTTATTGTTATCGCACGGACCCAACCAAAAATATACGTGCTACTAGCAACAACAAAGGAACTTTACTACATAACGGAGTTACTGCTTTTCTTGTAACTTTTTCTAATCCCCTTATAATATTCCTATTTATGGCATGTTTTGCCCAGTTTGCCCTTGTACCAACGGATCCTCCACTTCAAGTTGGAGTGTCATATATTTGTATAATATGTGGAGCCATAATGTGGTGGTTTGGTTTAACTTGGCTTATTGATAAGATACGTAATAAGTTTGAATCATCTGGCATTGTAATTATAAATAAAATTATCGGAAGTGTAGTGATGACATTTTCTGTTATCATGCTAATTGGTACACTACTGAATTTCTACACCTTATATGGCTAGCTTTTTTGTCGAGTGGGAATGATTTCATAACTCTCATTTAAATTCTTGTGCCATTTTTTTAAAAACCATGTTTATTTCTAGAGAATTAAGAAAAAAAAGTATTGCCGAATACCTGCTATACATGTGGCAGATAGAGGATATTATAAGAGCATATGAGCTTTCATTAAGTAGAATTAGGCGTGAGTATGTAGAACTTTTTGACTATAAAAGGGAAGAAAAAGATGAGCTCTTAGATTGGTTTGGAAATTTGGTTAATATGATGAATAGTGAGGGTCTTCGCAAGAAAGGACATCTTCAGATAAATAAAATAATTATTGAAGAGTTAATGGAACTTCACTCAAGGTTGTTAGATTCAAAGAAATACCCATTTTATAGTGCTGAATACTATAGGGTTTTACCTTTTATCGTTGAGCTTAGAAATCGTGGGGCCTCAAAAGAGGAAAATGAGATAGAAACATGTTTTAATGCTCTTTATCTTCTTATGACGCTTCGCTTAGCTAAAAAGCAGGTAAGTCCTCAAACTGAGCATGCCATAAAAGAGATAACAACCTTTATTGGAATGTTGTCGGACTATTATCTTAAAAACACGGAGGAGCCCTTAGAGTTTGATTAAAAAAAATAAATTAAAATGAATATACTCATTACAGGTTGCAGGGGACAGCTAGGAAGTGAACTGCTTGCTTTAGAGGAAAACTACCCTAGCTTTAAATTTTTTAATACTGATATTGAAGAACTTGATATTACCTCTCAAAAAGATGTTGAGGACTTCATGTGGAGCAACTCGATTGATGGCATAGTTAACTGTGCTGCTTATACTCAAGTTGACGGGGCTGAAACAAATATTAAGTTATCTAAAAAGTTAAACGCTGAGGCTCCTGGATTTTTAGCTTCTGCCATAGAAAAACGTGGAGGGTGGATTATTCAGATTTCTACCGACTATGTGTTTAATGGAAAGAGTTTTTTCCCTTACACTGAAATGGATAGGCCATCTCCTGAAAGTGTATATGGAACCACCAAGCTTCAAGGTGAACTCATTGTTAGTGAACTTTGTCAAAGGGCAATGATTATACGTACCTCGTGGCTTTACTCTAGCTATGGAAATAATTTTGTAAAGACTATGATGCGTCTTGGAAAAGAAAAAGAGACTTTAAATGTGGTCTTTGATCAAGTGGGTACACCAACATACGCTCGTGATTTAGCCATCTCGATTATGACTATAATTTCAAAAGGCGTAAAAAGAGGTGTTTATCACTTTTCAAATGAAGGCGTTACATCCTGGTATGACTTTACAAAGGCTATTCATGAGCTTTCAGGTATTACATCCTGTAGAGTTTATCCTATTCATACCTCAGAGTACCCCACAGCAGCCGTTCGACCTCACTATAGTGTACTTGATAAGTCAAAAATAAAGCAAGCATATAACTTTGAGATTCCTTATTGGAAAGATAGTCTTAAAGACTGTATCGAGCTTTTAAACTCTTAAAAAAGATGAATCCCGAGATAACAAGACGCAGAACCTTTGCCATAATATCCCATCCAGATGCTGGTAAAACAACTTTGACCGAGAAATTTCTTTTATTCGGTGGTCAGATTCAGGTTGCAGGAGCGGTTAAAAGTAATAAGATACGCAAGACGGCTACATCTGATTGGATGGATATTGAAAAACAACGTGGTATATCTGTATCTACTTCGGTAATGGAATTTGACTATGAAGGATATAAGGTAAATATACTTGATACCCCAGGTCACCAAGACTTTGCCGAAGATACTTTCCGTACACTTACGGCCGTTGATTCAGCCATTATTGTTGTTGATGGAGCAAAGGGTGTTGAGGCGCAAACCCGCAAGCTTATGAATGTTTGTCGTATGCGCTCCACGCCGGTAATAGTCTTTGTCAATAAGATGGATAGAGAATCCAGGGATCCTTTTGATTTACTTGATGAACTAGAAGCAGAACTCCAAATAAAGGTTCGCCCTCTTTCTTGGCCTATTAATCAGGGTGCAAAGTTTAAAGGAGTATATAATAT
>JAJQAI010000028.1 GCA_021203915.1 Prevotella sp.
GAACTATTGTAAGAAGCCATGAATATAGTTTATGTTTATTCATTGATATAATTATTTATCGTAGAGAACAAAAATTCTAACATTTCCATCATCGTCAATAAATGGGAAATAAAAGGCCATATGAGGATCTTTCTCCAACATTTGGAATCCTAGGCATGGGTATAGGCCTTGATAGTTTTGTGGTTCAATTGCCAAGTCGTAATCATCGTTAGCTTCTGCATTATTGCCATTAGCATCGTAAACAAAGCTATTTTCGAACCATCCCCATTCTGCATCCTTATCAAGTGGAAGTGGAGTAATCAAGTAGTTTACAGGATATTCATAATATGCCTTATCCCACTGATTAGCATCATACTTTAACCACTGAATATCAGTTGTATTATATTTTGCTTGAAGTTCACTCTCTAATGATGTATAAGTGCTTCCAGAGTAAGTGTCCTCAAGAACAAACTTTGTATTTTGATCTAAACCACTTACTACAACAAAGAGGTCTGTTGATTCTTCTTCCTGGGTAAATCCAATTAAAGAGTTGTGCTGTTGATAGGTATAACGGATATCTCCCATTTCTGCCTGCTCTGTTTCGTCAGCATCATCAACATTAACTATAGCATAAAGTAGGTCTTCTTGGATTGTTTCATAAGTCTTTCTTGGGAAAGCCAGTATATAACCAATTCTACTACCCTCATCTAGAGCATCAACCGTGAAAGTGATTCCACCTTTTCCATCATCACTAAGATGAATCCAGTCAACATCGGTATAAGACCTAGAAGAGTTATATCTAGAATCAACACCTATCTTATAGTCATCACCATGTCTTTCCATCTTAACTACTACGTAGTCATCGTTTAAAGCATCAAGGCTAAAAGCAATAGAGCCATATGTTTCTCCTTCATTTTTATAGGTTTTACCATCTTGAGAGATTTCCCAATTCCATGTCGGAATTCTTATTACATCAGTTCTACTAGTAGACATTGTGATTTTAATCTCATCGGCATCCATACCATCGTACACAATCTGTATAGGATAAATAATTGTACCTGACTCGTTGCTTATTGCAACTTCAGCATCTTGTGGATATTTAAAGTAAGATGCCTCGTCCTTAACCTTTAGTCCAACTTTAGTTGGGGTATCTTTCGTAGAATAAATAGTACCATCTAAATCCAACCAATCTGGTAATTCAATTGCATTAAAATCGAAATTAGCCGTTATTGTGTAATAGATGTAATTACTATATCCTGCTGTAAGGAGTGAAATCTCATTGCCATCTTCATCGTAAATTGTTATTTCTGTATCTGAAGCGCTACGAGTAACTGTAGCTATAGCTTGAGACTCCTCACCTATAATCATTGTGATGGTTGCCACAGAAACTGAATCCTGTGATTGTCCAGTCCTTGAGATTGTAAGTGGTACTTGTTGATCACCTGCCTCACCGCTATATGTTATCTCACCATCAAAGGTACACCAATTCTGAGATGAGGTCAATATAAATCTAGCGGATGCTGTAAAGGAAAGTGTTGTATTATCACCAGCATTTACATATATTTCTTGTAAAGTAGGAAATGATGATTTAGTTGATATAACATCATCGTCATCATCAGAACAAGAAGTAAAGCCAAATAAACTCATAAGGGCAATCATCATCAATGAGAATAATCCCCTTAGGGTAATATCCTTAATATTCATTATTGTCTTCATGTTATTTTATTTTTTTTTATGTGAAGGAAAGACTAATATTTTTTATTGTATCACTCCTCCCCTCATTGTTATTAATACCCTTGTAATTTTAGCCTTTCAGCCTCATCATCAGTAATCCATGTATATAGATTAAGGAATGTGCCTACGGCAACATTATATCCTGTAGGATAGTTTGGAACATATAGTGTTGCGTATTGGTTAACGAAATTCTCACAACAACTATAATAAGATAGATACCCTGAGGAAGATGGGTCCATAATGCGGACTATACCATCATCACCATAGATTGTTCCAAAAGCATCAGCTGTTGAACAAAATACTTGGTCATCAGTTTCTATTAGAGGGTTGAGTATATCATCGGTGGTAAAACGTATTGACATATCATAACCATCGTAGAAAGGTGAATGAAGTATTATTGTGTTCTCATTATTTGGATCAATCTCCGTTGTGATAAGTCTTTGAGTTACGGTCATGTAATAGTTCATCCAACTTGAACGAACCGTTGCATAGCCAGTGAAATCTTCTAGGTTAAATGGACATACCTTATATAAAGATACTGTCATCTCATCTCCATAAACATCCCAAACTTGAGACTTATCCTCTACCAGTTTAAGCACAAAACTTAAATTATCGCTAATACCGATTTCATCGTAGATACCTCTTACTCTTACATTAGCAACGTTTTCACCAGCTTTAATTGTTATGGTATTAGACTCTATTTCATAGTGTTTACCTTCAACAGCGTTTGAAGACTTCTGATCCACTTCCACACCAATTGTGCGGTCATAGGAGTATATTTTTGTTGCCACTATGGGAATATCTGTATACTCCTCAGAGACTTGAACGGGCAGTACAGTTGTAGAGTCTGCGAACATAATATAGCTAGGTCCATCGTAACTTATATAATCCTCATCGCATGAGGAAAAAATTCCAAGTGCTAAAATCAGCGCTAGCGAAAGTCCTAAATTAACTTTTTTCATTAGTGTTCCCATTATCTTGAGTTTCCTTTTTGTTTGTTATCTTATTTATTACTCTCGTTAGGTTCAATTTCTGCACCTGGAGATTCAAGTTCATGGCTTGGTATTGGCCATACAAAGAGTGGATCGTCAGCCTGAATTTCAAGACTACTTCCATTGGATAGGGA
>JAJQAI010000027.1 GCA_021203915.1 Prevotella sp.
TTTTTGCTATCAAAAAAATAGTATACTAAAGCTAATACGTGAGGTAAAGAGATATGACAAAGCAACAACTCGCTTCTAAAATCTGGGACGCTGCCAATGAAATGCGATCTTCAAAAATAGAAGCAAACGACTATAAGGATTATCTTTTAGGTTTTATTTTTTATAGGTTCCTTTCGGACCAAGAAGTGAAATTCTTTTATGAAAAAGGTGGAACGGAAGAGGAACTTAAAAGCATAAAAGAAGATGATACAAGAGCAGAGTATATTAGAAAAAATCTAGGATATTTTATTGAATATGAAAATTTATTCAATACCTGGAGAGAAATGAAGAAAGACTTTAAGACGACAAATGTTACCGATGCTCTTTCTGCATTTGAAAGAAACATAAATAAGAATAAGCCCGAACACAGGACCATGTATAAAGACATCTTCAAAATCCTAAGCCAAGGAATTGATAAATTTGGAGATGATAAGCAAAGTCCAGCAGCCGCTATTCAAAACTTACTAGATTTAGTGACCACTATTCCAATGGACGGAAAAGAAGATTACGACGTTCTTGGTTTTGTCTACGAATATTTAATTGGAAACTTTGCTGCTAACGCGGGAAAGAAAGCCGGAGAATATTATACCCCTCACGAAGTATCAGTTCTCATGAGTGAAATTGTGGCAAATCACTTAAAAGATAAAAAAGAAATTAAGATATATGACTCAACATGCGGCTCTGGATCACTACTTATAAATATAGGAAAAAGCGTTGAAAAATACCTAAATAATAAAAATGGTATAGTTTATTATGCTCAGGATAATTCCCCAAGTGCATTTAACTTAGCAAGGATGAATCTCATCATGAGAGGAATAGACCCCGCTAATATTCACATTAGGCAATGTGATAGCACTCTAGACAAAAACGACTGGCCAATCTTCGATGAAGATGATCCAGAAAATACTTACGAGCCTCTTACAAATATTGATGCGGTTGTAGGAAATCCGCCTTACTCTCAAAAATGGACACCAATTGAAGACAAAAGATATGACGGATATGGAATAGCACCAAAATCAAAAGCTGATTATGCTTTCCTACTGCACGATTTATATCACCTTAGACCAGGAGGCATTATGGCTATTGTCCTCCCTCATGGTGTTTTGTTTAGAGGGGGCGATGAAGCCGAGATAAGAAGAAACTTAGTTGATAAGAACAATATAGATGCTATCATTGGGCTTCCTGCAAATATATTCTATGGAACAGGTATTCCTACAATTATTATGGTACTAAAAAAAGGAAGACCAGAAGATGATGTTTTAATTATTGATGCCTCTAAAGGATTTATTAAAGATGGCAAGAAAAATAGATTACGTGAAAGAGATATTAAGAAAATCGTTGATACATATATTGGTAGGCTTAACATTGATAAATTCTCTAGACGTGTTTCACGAGAAGAGATAAGAAATAATGATTATAACCTAAATATACCTCGTTATGTTGATTCTAGTGAGGCCCCTGAAACATATGATCTATATGCCACAATTAACGGCGGTATTCCAAAGAGTGAAATTGCTCTAATGGGGGGAGAATTAAAATCCTTTGCTTCACTAAATGATGAATTATTTAAAGAGTCCACCACTCCATACGTGAGTCTAAAGTGTGAGGCTGATTCAATAAGAGAAACCATCGAAAATAATAAAGATGTTAAGGCATACGAGCAAGAATATTGTAATGCGTTTAGTGGTTTCGAAGACTTCTTATATAATGAGTTAATTGATAAAGTTAATAGCATTCATGTAGCCGCAGAAGAGGAAGTCATTTCAGCTGAACTATTTAAGAGGCTAGAGAAAATTGCTTTAGTGGACAAATATGAAGTTTATCAGCTATTTGATGATAAGTGGGGAACGATATCAGGAGATATAGAGATTATTCAAAATGAAGGATTAAGTGATTCATGTAGACAAGTTGATCCAAATATGGTCACAAAAACGAAAGACAGTAAAAAGATCGAGACACAAGACGGCTGGCTCGGTCACGTTATACCTTTTGAATTAGTTCAAAAAGACTATTTCCCTGAAATATTAAGGGAAATCTCAGAAAAACAAGATAGGCAAAATGAAATAGCGGCTGAAGAAGAAGAAATTAAAGAATCAATGTCAGAGGAAGTAAAGGAAGATTTACTAACCGAAGATGAAAAATTTGATAAGAAAGAAATAGGTGCTACCGCAAAAGCAGCCTTAAGAGAAAACGATCCAGATATGGAGGAAGACTCCAAGGAAGCGGTGTCTATTTCACTAAATAAGCTCTTCACAGAAGAAAGCGCTCTCAAAAAAGAGATAACCGCTTTAGAAGGCGAATTAGTAAAACAAACATTAGAGGTATATAAACATTTAACAGAAGAGGAGATTAAAAAATATCTCAAAGAAAAATGGATTGATCCTCTTATGGAAGAAATTTTATCTATACCAACCACTATTGTTTCAAATATAGAAAAACAAGTAATTAATTTAAATAAAAAATACGAAACAACTATGGATGAAATAGAAGAAGAAATCAAAAAAACTGAAAAAGAATTAGGAGAAATGATTTCTGAACTAGAAGGCGATGAATATGATATGAAAGCCCTCGAAGACCTCAAAAAACTTATAGGAATGAATAAATAATGGAAGAATCTGCCTTAAAACCATCATTAAGATTTAAAGGTTTTACTGACGCTTGGGAACAACGTAAATATTTTGACATTGGAGAAAGAGTCAATACAGGAACATTAGCATACGATAATTTGACGGAAAGAGGAAAATATCCAGCGGTTTTGTATGGCGATTTGTATACCAAATATGAGTTCTTAAT
>JAJQAI010000016.1 GCA_021203915.1 Prevotella sp.
GGAGTGCCGTGGCCTACACTACACTATTGATTATCCTAATCACGCCTATGACGATGACTTAAAATGGAAATAGAAGTGGCAGGAAAAATATCATTGCTATTCCCATTATTATCTGAAGAGGCAATCCCACCTTTATATAATCCATAAAGCGATAACGTCCCGCCTGCATAACCAAAGCGTTAGGAGGTGTAGAGAATGGCGAGACAAAACACATTGTTGCACTAACGGCAACAGCAAGCAAGAAAGCATATGGACTAAGACCTAGTTCTAGGGCTGAAGACATCGCAATAGGGGCCATAAGCACAGAGGTTGCCGTATTACTAATAAATACTGTCATAAGCGAGGTCGTGTAATAAATTCCAGCTAGAAGCACATAAGGTCCATATACACCTAAACCACTTACAAGTGAACTTGACACAAGACGAGAAGCACCCGTTTTCTCTAAAGCTACTGACATAGGCATCATAGCAGCAATGAGTACAACACTCTCCCAGTTTATAGTCTTATAAGCTGCTTCAACATTTCTAAAGCAACCTGTTATAACCATCAAAACGGCAGCAATCATCACAGCAGTAACTGGTGCTATTGGAATAAAGTCAAATACCATTGCTAAGACCATCAGCACTAGTATAAAGGCAGCCAGCGGTGCCTTGTAATCCAAAGTCACATTAGCAGCATCCTCTAAAGGTTGACCCAAAACCACCCATTCATTTTCCTGAGTACCTAGATGCATAATATTAGCCCATGTACCTTGAACAAGAAGCACATCACCTGAGTGCAATCTTACGCTAGCAAGACCCTCGGTTATATATTCACCTTTGCGGCGAATACCAACAACATTAATATTATACTTAGAGCGGAATTCTGTTTCCTTCATTAGTCTTCCAACGAATTGAGAAGCAGGAAGCATTAGAATTTCTGCTATACCTATATCGTAAAAATCCAGAGTACTCTCTCTTGATTCATTAGAAGATGTTTGATATGGCTCAAGCAAATAATCTTTAGCAAAACGCTCAGCCTGCTCTAATTCTCCACTAAGATAGATAATATCATGTTCATGAAGTTGAGTTCTTGGTCCAGCTAATTTTTGATTAACATTCCTTATTATTCCCTTCCTTCGTCTTGATTCTTTTCTTACCTCTAAGATAGTAAGTCCATAACGATTATGAATATCCAGCTCGGCAATAGTCTTTCCTTTTATCAAAGAGTTATGACCTACTACATACTTAGTAAGATTTTCCTCTAAACGATATTCTTGAACAAGTTCCTCTAATGATTTTCCTTTACGTTTTCTAGCCTTACTAGAGTCATCCTTTTTTATTAAGAGTTTGCTTAAAGGCAGTAGCACTATGATTGCAACCAAAATGCAAACAGCGCCAATGGGAGTAAAAGAAAAGAATGAAAGTGGTGTATAACCTTGAGTTGTAAGGATGTCTTGAATAACCAGGTTAGGTGGAGAACCAATTAAGGTAAGCATACCACCCATACTACATGCATAGGCTAGTGGAAGCAGCAGTCGGCTTTCATTTACTTTTGACTTAGAAGCAATACTAACAACTATTGGGAGCATCAAAGCTACAGTTCCAGTGGATACAAAGGCACCAATAACAGCGGTTACTAAGATTACAAGAATGAAAAGACGGATTTCACTGGTTCCTGCAAACTTCATTATGCGGGCGCTAATCATCTTAGCTAGTCCCGTTTGACAAATTGCCCCGGCTACAACGAATAGACCAACTAACATGATGACCACGGAATTCGAGAATCCCGAAAGAGCCTCTTCGGGAGTAAGAATTCCAAGTAACATTAGTGATATCAGTGCACAAAGAGCCACAATATCCGAGCGCACTTTTCCAATGGCAAAGAAAATTGCGGCTATCACTAATACTACTATCGTCTCAACCATTATTGGCTATTCTTTATAAATTTAGAGTACTGGAATTTTTTTGTACTTTTCGTCAAAATGGCACATAGCAGCACCAATGGCAGTTGAATACTGAGAATATTTTGGTATTATAAGCTTCACCCCGTAGAGTTCTTCAATCTCATGGAATATCGTTTCACAAAGAGGTAGAAGTGTTAGATTACCTATCATTACATATTCCTTTATATCACTTCCAATAGAAGCTAGTACGGCAGACTGTCCGGCAGTAAGTAACACTAGCCAAATAATCCCAGCAGCAATATCTTCTCTGGATGCATCACCTTTTGCATTTCCAAAAAGTGAGGCTATAGCATCCATAGGAAGACCAGAGATGGGTTGTTGAGAGATATCACCGATAAGAAGGTTGATGTTTTTTACGTCCCCCTTCATGGCAAGATCTGAAAGTCCACGGATATCATCTGTATTAAGCAGTAGACGTGCAAGACCTTGAAGGGTGCCTCCACCGATACCTATTCCACCTATATGCTCAATTTTATCATTATTACATCTTACAAGTGAGGTACCAGTACCCATGCTAACCACGATGATGCGATTCTTTTTAGAGCCATACATAGCACCAACACCATTGGAGATAAACTCCTCTGTTTTAAAAGTTGGAAGACCATACACAGGTTCACTTACATAATCGCTTCCAACACCTGTTAGCATTACATATTCAATATCTTTAAGAGAAAGATTATTGGTATGTAAGTATTTACCAAATGCCCCATAAAGCGATGTTACAGGATCGGTTGCTTTTATACGTAAAGGAGAGATAACCTCACCGGAGGATATTCCTACAATTTTTGTCGTGCTAATA
The DNA here is from genome assembly GCA_021203915.1 of Prevotella sp. GTDB lineage: Bacteria > Bacteroidota > Bacteroidia > Bacteroidales > Bacteroidaceae > Prevotella. The sequence goes on from JAJQAI010000016.1 coordinate 2,745, forward strand.
CCGACATCTATTCCTATTACCATTTTTTTTATTTAGAAAAATGCCCCAGGAATTGGTTTTATCCAACCTTGGGGCTATATGAAGT
>JAJQAI010000198.1 GCA_021203915.1 Prevotella sp.
ATATAAAAAGATATTAGGAGAAAGGTTAATTTACAACTGAGAGCACCCCAAATGTTCCCGTTGTGCTAGCCCTATATCTCATTAACTTATCTCCTCCTTCACCGCTTGAAACTATACCACCATTGTTCATGTCGTATTCACGCGAGCACTTTTTGCATTTAGCTTTTCCGCTTGTATCCATAGTAAGCGGGAATTGTGGTAATTCATCTACTTTGTAGCAGTTGGGGCATTGATAGTCATAAGCATAAAAAGTGGCAGGATAATCTAAATTTCCATATCCTACAATAATTCCAGAACTGTTGTATACACCTAAATCTATTGTGCGACTTTTATCAACGGCCGTCATTGCTATGGTTTCTGCTTCGCTACTAGTATTGGTTTCAAACTTAAAATATTCTCCTTGAACATAAATACGACAAAATACTCCAGAGTATGGGGTCATGGCCTGAGATAAATAAATACTTCTACTCGCTGTGTTGTCAAAGATAAAATAGCACTTTTCGCTACTATATTCATATTCCATATTACCACAAGAAAAAAGTAATAAAATACTTGTAATATATAGTACAAGGCGTTTCATTAAGCTTCTTTTGTCAATTTATTTAAAGCAAGTCTTTTTCAGCTTTTTCAACCTTTGAAAAGTCAAGGCTTTTAATTCTTTGCTCCATAAGTTCCCTGATTTTATCATTGCAGAGATTTCCTATAGAGCCTTCATGAGTGTGATGTATATCCTTATTGGGTGTAAACTTTCCATCCTCGATATCAAGACCTACTTTTTTATATGCATCACGAAATGGCATTCCGCCTAATACTAAGCGATTTACTTCCTCTACAGAGAAAACATCATCATACATCTTTTCTGAAAGAATATCTTTTCTTACCTTAATCTTACTTATTATATATGTAGCCATCTTAAGACAATCCTTAAGTGCTCCAAAAGAGGGTAGAAAGACTTCTTTAATTTCTTGAAGATCGCGGAAATATCCAGATGGAAGATTGTTCATCATCAGAGTTATTTGTCCGGGTAAAGACTGCAACCTATTGCATCTAGCTCTTATAAGTTCAAATACATCTGGATTTTTCTTGTGTGGCATTATACTACTACCTGTGGTACATTCCTTTGGTAGAGTTATAAATGAGAAATTCTGGCAGTTGAAAAGACATGCATCGAAAGCCATCTTAGATAAAGTGCTAGCAACCGATGCAAGGGCAAACGAAACCTCGCGTTCCATTTTACCGCGCGTCATCTGAGCATATACTACATTGTAATTAACCGAGTCAAATCCAAGCAGTTGAGTTGTCATCTCACGGTTAAGAGGGAATGAGGATCCATATCCTGCTGCACTTCCTAGTGGATTGCGATTTGTAATCCTCCATGCAGCCTCAAGAAGGTACATATCATCAACAAGGCTTTCTGCATAGGCTCCAAACCATAGTCCAAAAGAACTTGGCATAGCCACCTGAAGGTGTGTGTAACCAGGCATAAGAACATCCTTATACTCATTGCTTTTGGAAATTAACTCATCAAAAAGTTCCTTTACAAGGAGAGTTATTTCCATTATCTGGCTTCTAGTAAAAAGTTTTAAATCAAGCAATACCTGATCGTTGCGTGAGCGTCCGCTATGAATTTTTTTACCTAAGTCACCAAGCTTACGAGTAAGTAAGAGTTCCACTTGAGAATGTACATCTTCTACACCTTCTTCAATTTTAAATTCCCCCCTTTGGCAGGACGAGTAGATTTTTCTTAGCTCCTTTAAGATAGAATCCTTTTCAGACTTTTTTAATAGGCCTATTGACTCTAGCATGATAACATGGGCTATTGAGCCAAGAACATCATACTTTGAAAGGTACATATCCATCTCAAGGTCATTACCAATGGTGAAACGCTCTATTTCACTATTAATATCGTAATCTTTATCCCAAAGTTTTGTTGCCATTAGAAATCTTTTTTTTTACTCGTAAGGGATAATAGCTAGGGTATCTGCAATTGCATCTAGCATTTGCTGTATTTTACTTCCTACCATCGATAAAAGAAATGGGGGAACATCAGCCTTAAGTGTTAACTTCATTTTGCATGATGTCTCACTAACTGGAAGAAGTTGAATCCAAAGATTTACCTTTGCGGGCATATTATCGGTTTCAAACTTAATACACTTAGGCTCCTCTCTTTCTATTATTTTAAGCGTCATCTCTCCAATTGGTTGAATACCTATAGAAAGACTATCTTTACTAAATTGAAGATTCTCAATCTTATCTAAGTATTCTTGGGGGATACGCTCTCTTAGCTTCTCTAAATTTTCAAGATTCTCAAGTTTTGAAAATACTGTTTCCTGAGAATATGGAATAACCTTTACGGAGCTTTCATATTTAGCCATAAAAATATCTTACTTTTAAAATTTTACTTTTTCCAGTTCTCAGGATCTCTTCTCCACTCATCAAGCAGAAGAACATCTTCTTTTGTTATATACCCAGTGGCTAAGGCTTCCTCTACTACGTGTTCATAGTCCGTTAGGGTAACGAGCTTTACGTTTGAGGCTGAAAAAGCTTTCTTTGCTACTTCAAACCCATAGGTATAGGATGCTACCATACCGATAACCTCTCCACCTGCCTCACGAATAGCTTCAACGGCCTTTAAGCTACTTTGTCCGGTACTTATAAGGTCTTCTATAACAACAACCTTACTTTTTGGGGCAAATTCTCCTTCAATTTTGTTTCCCATACCATGATCCTTAGCTTTAGAGCGGACATATATAAATGGTAGGTTAAGAAGGTCTGCTACTAGTGCGCCTTGAGCTATAGCTCCTGTTGCAACACCTGCTATTAC
>JAJQAI010000336.1 GCA_021203915.1 Prevotella sp.
GTTCTGCTATAGCCATGGATTGCTAAAAAAAAATCAAAGTCTCTTTAAAAATTAAGATATATTGAGCGCAAAAGTAAAAAAAAATGGATTTATACGCAAACGTTTACGTATTATTTCGACACTTTTTTTGAACAACTTCTAAACTTCATAACTAACTTTGCAGTAGAAAGTAATGAATAGTTGATAATAAGTTAGTTAGAAATTCGGCCAGAGAATGTTGTGAAACAATCTTTGGTTTTTTTTTGCTCCCTAAAAAAGAAAATTTAAGAAAATTACATATTTAGAAAGGTTTCCTCCGTTTCTTCTAAATCGCAGGATGTAAACCCCATTTCTTTAGCCTTTTCTTTATCAAATACAAAGTATGTAACTTTAGCTGATACACACTCTTGGCCAGAGGAATTCTTTAAACTTACCTTTATGGTAGCTAAGTTATGGCTTTGTTCTAAAAGTTTAGCCCTAATACTTATTTCTATTTCTGTAGTCATTACGGCCTTAGCGTATTTTATATCTATACGCCTTGTAACTCCTGAGGTTTGAAGCTTTCTAAATACAACCCATGCAGCTGTTTCATCAATAAGCGTGCATAGTATACCACCATGCAGCACATTTACCCATCCTTGATAATGAGTCTCTGGTTTCCAAAAGCATACAATCTCATCTCCATCTTCAAAGAATTCCATGTGTACTCCTATTGGGTTTTCTTTGCAACAGCCGAAACAATCATAACCTTGAAGCTGAGTCCATGGGTTTTTTATCTTTCTCATATTTCTTTACGTCTTAAAAATTTAGAATGTGAATCTTACCATAAATCTTACACCATTCTTTCTAGCTGTAGGTAAATCAGTATAGGTAAGTCGCCTCACATACTGTATATGGATAATCTTGAATATATTGTGAATACCTGCGATAATCTCCACATATGGACGTTTGGGATCCATTACATATGAACCCTCTGGGAAAGGCATAAGTAAATTATCACCAGCGTTACACTCCAGAGTTGGATTATTCTTATCAGTTAATGTACCCCATAAACATTTAACTTCTAACCATTCACGCCACTTGAGTTTCTTAAGCAAAGGAATTCTATTGAAAAGTTTTCCATTTAAATCCCACGAGATGTCAAGGCTCGCATATCTATCGTTGAGGAACTCCATATTGTTTATAAGGTTGAAAGCCTCGTCACTAATTATGTAGGATAGGTTGGCAGCAGGCATTATAAGTAAAGGATATGGAACTTTATTCCATTGTATTCCTCCTTTAATCATAATATCAGTTTTTCCCCAACTATTAAGCCAGAAACGCTTGTATATGCTGGCTTCGGTAAAGTTGTAATTATACTGACCGCCAAGTATTCCTTTAATTCCCATTGTATGACTTATAGTAAATGCAGGAGAATCCATATTTATAGGTAAACGCCTTTGCTTGGTATTAATAAAGGTTTCACCAGGAGCATAACGAAATTGTATATGCGCTTCGGTTGTCCTTATTGAACCATGATCCAAGGGTGTTTCTTCTTCAGAGTTCATCTTAGAAAGAGGGAGGAAGAATAGTTCTCCACAACCTTCATTCTTTTCTGTTTTTAATTCTATTGTGGTTCTAAATCCCCATTCTTCTTCGCGTTCAAAAGCAAGCTTTTGTCTATTGTAGAACATCATCTTCTCTACCTTTGACCATTTGAATGAAGTGAAGACATTATCTTTGTCTGTATGTACAAACTTATCAGACGGCGAGCACACATCGTAACTTGATGAGAATGAGAGAGTTCTCTTTGGGAATTCTCTAGGCAGATATTCTTTTTTGTTAAATGAATACGTAAGTTCACCCATGTAGTAGTTTTTCCGAGACTTGAATCCACGGGCATAATACCCCGAAGCGAACCAGTGAGGATTTAAATTGGCTGTTGTTTGTGCACTTACTCTAGCTCTGAAGCCATCAACGAAATTACTTCCCACCATTGTATTTATTGGACCGATATCTACATAGCTAGGTTTTGTGCCACCACTGGTCTCAACGAAATTCTCAATAAAAGCTCTTATAACGAAAATAATATATTTGAACCCTTTTATTTGGCTAAGTCCATTTATAAATGAGTCCATAGAGCTCTCACTCTTTGTTAGCTCGACAAGACGGTATTGTTTCCAGAAGGTATCGCTTCGCATCCTAGAGTCGGCCTCATACAAAATATTCGCTTTGGGTTTAAAGATCCTATCGGGTAGTTCATCAAATTCGTAGTCCGAGAGCCTGGTTGTCCTAATGACGATAATTTTGGAGATAAATTTTACAATTGTCATCTCCACAAACATATCATCAACAGTTAAAGCCCATTCTCCATTAGGAAGTTGAGTGTACTCTTGTATAATCTTAAGGTTGTCAACAAAGTTTACGTCACTCTTTTTTGGTATCGTTAAGTTGCAACGTTTAACATGAAGGGTAGAGTCTGCAAGAATCCAAAGTTCACCTCTAAAGCCGAAGTCCTGCTGGTTGTTAGGTAAGAATTGTAGGTGAAAACACTTGTCTTTATCTACATATACAGTATCAACGATGTAAAATCTATAAAATGAGATAGCATCCTTTCCTATAGGGCTAGTAAAGGGGTATTGAAGTAACCTTATTTGATCATCATAAATATCTACATCGGTGAATACATCCTTAAGTATGGTGTTAAGTATGTCGCCCGTTTCTATTAAATCATTTACACCTGTGGTGTTCTGACCCATGACAATTGTTTTCTCTGACTTGGGGCTTTTTCTATATATATTTTTTGTAACTGTCTCATCGACTGATACTGGCAATATTAGTTTATCGTTATAGGG
>JAJQAI010000204.1 GCA_021203915.1 Prevotella sp.
CCTATGATTCTTTCAATATATTTATTGTTGAGCCAAAAACATTGCTTAGACATAACCTCTCCATTCGGCAACAAACATGTATCATTAGCATTTCTAGCATGAGGCCTAACATGAGCGATTGGGCTTTCCGATTTTTTGGGTAAATTATTTTTTACCACTCTACCGTCAGAATACAACTTTACTCCTTCCTTTATTATGGAAATGGTTCTTTCCCAAACACGCCTCACTTCCTCCAAATCTTTAGCAGGCATATTCCAAAACATAACACGATTAAAAACTAACTCACCATCTTCATTTTCCTGAAAGATAACAAACAGAAATTTAGTAGGCTCTAGGTAGTTACGTAATTTTGAATCTTCCCACGTCTCTTTAATTATTTTTATAAATTCAAAACTAGGAAAAGACATATCTTCTCGTATATGCCCATTTTTTTGTATTCTAATTGTTTTAGGCAATATGCAAGCACTTTGAAATTCAGTTGTGCAGGTAATTTTACCTTTGACATCTAGCATTTTTGCAAGTAGCAACTCATTGATGTTCTTTGCCGAAGAATTAATACCAAAAATTTCTTTTAGTTGCTCTTGTGTTTTGCCGTAGTATAACACAAGTTTTTCAACAATATATTGCTCAAAGTTTTTATGCTCAAGAACATGCCAATCTTTAATTACACGTTCACTTTCATCTTTTCCAAAAATATACTTCCTAAGAATCATAGTCATATATTTTTGTTTCAGGGAATATGCCCTTTGCTTTGCAGGAATAGTGTTAAATGGCTGTTCACGTAACGTCTTAGATGTTGCTCCTTTTGGGCATGCCACCAAATACATCGTATCCCCTTCCGTGATTAAATGGGCCTCTCCAGCTTTAATTTTAGCAATAATTTTTCCCCAATCATCTTTTATTATCAATAAATCTTCTTCGGGAAAACTAAATAATATAGCTTTGGAAATTGTAAAAGCTGTTTTTGGAACATTCTTCAAATGTTCATAAGACATAATCAATAGTGTTTCAGATTTATGCCAAAAATCACTTTCCTCAAATGTTTTTAGATACTCTGTCATATAATTGATTATGGTTATTACAAGGCGTTCTTTAGCTGAAATTTCACCCTTTTTATTATAAAAATAAGGTGTAACTTTCAGTTCTACACCTGCTTCGGGAAAATCAGGATTGGCATCATTATTAGGTCTATATCCAAACCAACTTTCCTCTATAACAGTACCTATAGCACCTTTCCCTGTTGAAAGTCTACCTGTTGTATCAATATCACCTAAGGGAATGTTTATTATTTCTTGAGCACGGTGTAAAACAGATTCTTTTGTTTTATATACTGTGCCCTCCATGACAATTTCCTTTTTTCAAAAATACATTAGTCTTCATTTTCTATAATTGTGTCAATTACCTTTCCCATGCGTGTAATCATGGGCACTACCAAAGCATTTCCCATGCAGAAAAACCTCATTCTCTCAGACATCCCTGTATCAGTCCATGCATCATCAAATCCTTGTAGTCTTTCCGCCTCAATAGGAGTTAAGGTGCGCAATTTTCCTGTTTCAGGGTCTGAAACTATATGAGAACTCCTATTCAAAGTTGCCTCACTGGTAAGTATAGTCCTCGCAGGTCTATCTAGAAAATCGGGAAACGCAATAGGCCCTTCGGAAAATACATATTCATGCCCATTAGCAGCTTTCCGCAAGATTTTTTTAGCACTTTTCAAATATTCCCATTTTGCTATACGTGAATTATCGGTAATGTAGTAATGTTCATTAACATTTTTCTCAAGCACTCCACCCAATAAACTTGATGGTTCTTCGGCTTCTTGAACTTCTACAGTATAAATGTTTCCTAGCGTCATATATCCTGCTGTCTTAAAATCAAAAGCAAAATGACAAGAAACTTCAAATGGATCTGAGCCTATCTCGGTCTTTCTAATATCGTCAAGGCCAGTTATAGGAAAAGCCTTTGCCATAAAACCTTTTTTTTTGAAAATATCCTCAGGCGATTGTGTTGCCATGAAACGCCCATATTTTGTGTCATTTCTATAAGCAAATATAAATACTCTCTTCCTTCTTTGAGATGCCCCATAAGTGGCTGCATTTACTACTCTCCATTCTGCAGAATATCCAAGTGCATTGATACAAGACAATATCACTCCAAAATCACGGCCTCTTTGTTTAGCTGGGGACTTTAATAGTCTATCAACATTTTCAAAAATACAAAAAGGTGGCCTTTTGGCAACAATAGTATCTCTAATTTGCCACCATAGCACACCTTTTTTCCCCTCAATGCCTTTTGCAGATGATAATGGATGTGCAACACTGTAATCTTGACAAGGAAAACCTGCAACTAAAAGGCTATGGTCGGGAATATTACCCTTATTTATATTAGCAATATCTTCATTTGTATGAAACTCACCTTTATTATCGGGTAAATCTCCATAATGACTAACATAACAGTTATGCGCCCATTGTGTTTTAGCTCCAGGCTCCCATTGTGAAAACCAAATTGTTTCCCAACCAGTTTTAAGTCTGTCAAACCCTAATCGGAATCCACCAACACCAGCAAATAATTCGCAGATTGTTTTATTCATTTCTAACTTTTCCTTATATTCCCTCAATGCAGTTTTCTTTTTATTATTTTCAAGAATTATATCACAGAAAAAGGATTTTTACTTGTACTTTTAAGACTTTTTTTCTTTTTTTCTAAAAGAGAAAGAAGAAGATCACGCCCCTTCCCATTTATTAAAGTGCTATATCGTCTATTCATTTGAATTAAACCCTTTTCACCTCCTAGACTGCAGGATTTCCCTC
>JAJQAI010000081.1 GCA_021203915.1 Prevotella sp.
ATTTTTTGCTCTTCTTTCGACAATCATATATTCTCTATCAACAAGTAGCTGATGTTTTGATGAAACAAGTCTTTTCCCCGTTGAAGAGTTTATCATCTTATATGCTTGCTCGGTCTGCATGGGGGTAAAGGAGTACTCACTTAAAATATAAAAGAGTAGGCCTTGAGAGAAATTTGATGAACGAAGATAATCTAATTTTATTTTTAATGTATCACCACTTTTAAGCGTAGCTTCCTCGGCCATATTCTTCATAATAGAGCTATAAGCATCTGCTATCATGACAGTGCGCTCTAAGGTTTTATAAATACTTTCCTTTACCGATGGATTTATTTTCTTCATCTCGGGCAAGATGTTAAGCCTAATCTTATTGCGCGTAAAATCATCTTTTAAGTTCGTTGAGTCAGTAACAAACTCTTGATTAACTGTTTTAAGCTCCTTTTCTATATCAGAGTGCCAAACACTTAGTAGTGGACGTACGATATATCCATTTTTTGGCCTTATTCCTAAAAGTCCATTAATGCCAGTTCCACGCATTAAGTTTAAAAGAAAAGTCTCAATGGAATCATCTCTATGGTGAGCCACACATATCGCCCCAAGGTCTAAATCTTTTCTTAAGTTTTCAAAATAGGAATATCTAAGCTCCCTAGCTGCCATCTCAATGCTAATTTTATGTCCTTTAGCAAAGGCTATAGTATCAAAGTGAGCTACGTGAATATCCAATCCTTCTTTTAATGCAAACTCACGGCAAAACTCCTCATCACGTAAGGATTCTTCTTTACGAAGATGAAAGTTACAATGAGCTAGCTCAATATTATATCCAAGGTCCTTTAGCGCTAGAGTAAGACACACACTATCAGAGCCTCCAGAAAGAGCAACCAAATGCTTCTTCTTTTTATCAAGAAGCTTATTTGATAAGATAAACTCTGATACAGTTTTTAAGAATTTCTTACTCAACATAAAGAACTAAACCTTTTAGATACTCACCCTCTGGATGATAAATGTTTATTGGATGGTCTGCTGCTTGATGAAGTTGGTGAAGAATTCTTGCCTCACGTCTTGATTGGGCAACGGCTGAAAAAACGGCAGCACGAAATTGATCTTTTGTTACCACCTGACTGCAACTAAAGGTAAATAAGATACCACCCTTTTTAATCCTTTCGAGAGCTTTTAAGTTAATACGCGTATAGCCTTTAAGAGCATTATGAAGAGCTGAGCGATGTTTAGCAAAGGCAGGAGGATCAAGTATTACTATATCAAAGTCTTCATTTACACTATCCAAAAATTTAAATGCATCCATAGAAAAAGCCCTATGACGCTCATCATCTGGGAAATTTAGCTCAACATTCCTTTTTGCTAAGTCAATTGCCTTTTCACTACTATCAACAGAAATAACTTTCTTTGCTCCTCCACGCATAGCATAAACTGAAAATCCACCCGTATAGCAGAACATATTTAGAACCGTCTTATCATGGGAATAGCTCTCCAGCAAGCATCTATTATCCCTTTGATCGATAAAGAATCCTGTTTTTTGCCCCTTTAACCAGTCTATATGAAACTTTAGGCCATTCTCCATTGCTATGTCATCGTGGCTTTCATTATAAATAAAACCATCCTCACTTATTAGTTCAGCCTTAAAGGGAAGGGTCGTTTCACTCTTATAATAAACGGCTTTAATCCTTTCACCCATTACCTTTAATAGAGCTTCTACTATTTCTTTTTGGTGTAAATGCATACCAACGCTATGAGCCTGCATTACGGCAGTTTTTCCATAGCAATCAATAACTAAGCCTGGAAGAAGGTCACCCTCTCCATGAACTAAGCGAAACGTATCATTTTTTGAATTATCAGCAATTTCAAGACGCTTACGCATCATTAGGGCTGAAGAAAGACGCTGAAAGAAAAAAGATGAATTAATTTCTATATCCTCAAACGAGAGTATTCTAACGGCTATACTTCCTATTTGAAAGTGACCAAGAGCTATAAACTCATTTTCAAAAGTTATAACCCTAACAATATCACCCTCAAGGATTCCCTCATCCTTAGAGGCTATAGCTCCAGAGAAAACCCAAGGATGAAAACGTTTTAAGCTTTCTTGCTTTCCTTTTTTTAAGTATACGTTTTTATACACCGCTCTTTCTTTTTTTTAAGCCTCTTGATTAAAATCCATCTTTGTTTGTGGGGTCACTTCGGGGCTTTTTATAAGCTCGTAATCTCCCGTTGATTTTAGGCGAAGGAGTTCTTCATATATCATAATGCAAGCCCAAGCATCTGTTGCAGCATAATATTTCTGTCTTTCCTCAAGGACTTTATTTTCCCAATTGCTAAGGCGCATTGCCTTAGATATCTTTTGAGAAAAGAAATTAGCATAGAGTTTCTGAAGACTTAAATCCTTCACTCCTATTTCCCCAACCAAACGTTGTAGGTCAATAAAATTACCTGGAGTAAACTTTCCTCTTCTTAGTAGTGATAGCATATCATCATGCAAGGATAGTCCTATCTTTGGTACACTCTTGTCCTCTAAAAATCTTATCAATCCCAAGGGTAAACCAAGCATGTTTAAACGAAAAAGATAACAAATATTGTGAGTTGAGACTTGCAAAAGCGATACTTTATTCATCTTCCCTTTTTTAAATGAGGGACGGGTCTCGGTATCAAATCCCAAAATCGATTCTTTAAGTAGATAATCAACTGCTTTATCTACCTTAGAGATATCATCTATAACTTCCACAGAGCCTTCAAAAAGGACTCTAGGAAGCATAGGAATCTTAAGTTTGTCGTATTTATCAAATATGAT
>JAJQAI010000151.1 GCA_021203915.1 Prevotella sp.
ACTCTGCCGTTAGAGAGCAGCAGGAAGAGGCTCTAAAACAGCTTCGCTCTAAGCGTGATAATGAAAAGGTAAAACAAACCCTTGAGGACTTAACCCGTACGGTTGAGACCGGCGAGGGTAACTTACTCGAGAAAGCCGTTGAGTGCGCTAAAGCAAGAGCGACTCTGGGCGAGATAAGTGATGCCTGCGAAAAAATCGTAGGTCGTTATAAAGCAGTAATAAGGACAATATCAGGCGTGTATTCATCAGAAAGTAAGACAGACTCTGACTTTAAGCGTGCTTGCGAGTTAACAGAAGAGTTTGCTAAAAAAGAAGGTCGTCGTCCGCGCGTATTTATCGCAAAGATGGGACAGGATGGTCATGATCGTGGAGCAAAGGTTGTTGCTACTGGTTATGCTGATTGTGGCTTTGATGTGGACGTAGGCCCACTATTCCAGACTCCTGAGGAGGCAGCTCGTGAGGCTGTAGAAAATGACGTTCACGTAGTTGGTGCAAGTTCACTTGCAGCAGGTCATAAGACCCTTATCCCTCAACTAATAGAGGAACTTAAGAGGCTAGGTCGTGAGGATATTATGGTTATTGCAGGTGGTGTAATACCAGCGCAGGATTATGATTTTCTTTATAAGGCTGGTGTTGCTGCTATCTTTGGACCTGGTACTTCGGTAGCTAAGGCTGCCTGCCAGATGATGAATATCTTGCTTGAAAGATAAGCTTTAGGCTAATAAAAAAAGAAGATCTTCCAGAAAAGAAGGGTTAATATATTATGCTTTCTGGAAAATCTTCTTATTTTTACTTAAAAATAAATCAATAAAAAAGTATAAAATGAGAAGTAAAACATCTACATGGTTTGAGTGTAAGATTAGCTATGATAAGGTTATGGATGATGGCATAGAAAAAAAGGTAACTCAAATCTATGTTGTAGATGCCTTAAGCTTTACTGAGGCTGAGTCAAGCATTATTGAGGAGATGTCATCTTACATTAGTGGTGCTTTTGAGGTTAAGGATATTAAAAAGGCTGCTTACCGGGAGGTGTTCTTTAGTGATGATACATCTTCTGACCGCTATTATAAGTGTCGCCTTCAGTTTATAACAATAGATGAAAAAACTGAAAAAGAAAAGCGCTCAGCGGTTACTTATTTGGTTCATGCTTCCTCACTTTTTTCGGCCGTTAAATCAATAGGTGAGATTATGAGCGGATCTATCCAGGATTATGTTATATCAAGCGTTAGTGAAACGCTTATTATGGATGTCTTTGAGCATCAATCACCTCTTTCTGAAGCTAAGACCTCTAAGGTCTAAAAGAAAACTTTTCTTTTTTTTAAAACTCCGTATCTATGGGTGCTTCTATAGAAAAGAACTTAAACAAGATACTTTTAAGCCTAAAGAAGGGTGTAAGGCTTGTAGCTGTAAGTAAGTTTCATACTGAAGAAGAAATACTTGAAGCTTACCAGGCGGGCCAACGCATCTTTGGAGAGAGCCATGAAAGAGAACTCTCTAGAAAGCAAGCTACTCTTCCTAAAGACATTAACTGGCATTTTATAGGTCATCTTCAAACTAATAAGGTAAAATATATTGCGCCTTATATTTCCCTTATTCACTCTGTTGACTCACTAAAGTTACTTAAAGAAATAGATAAGCAGGCTAAGAAAAACTCTAGAGTTATAAACGTTTTAATTGAACTTCATATTGCCGATGAAGCAACTAAGTATGGTATGAGGCTTGATGAGTGTAGAGAATTTTTTTCATTAGGAGAGTGGCGTGAACTATCTAGCGTTAAGATTATAGGTCTTATGATGATGGCCTCAAATACTGACAACGAGGATAAGATAAGAAAAGAATTTATCGAGGCCCAAGATTTTTTTGATGAGATAAAGAAAAATTATTTCCCTGAAGACGAGGACTTTAAAGAGCGCTCTTGGGGTATGAGTGATGACTATCTAATAGCTCAAGAAAAGGGAAGCACAATGGTAAGAATAGGAACCTCAATTTTTGGAGAGCGTCAGTACTAGTCCTCCCTTTTTAAATCAAAGAAATATTGTCCTTTATTTTTTGTTCTCTTGCCATACTCAATTGCATGGTTGGGGCAGTGGTGGTAACATGCAAAGCAAGAAAGACATACCCCCGTATGCTTCCAACTTGGGGTACTACCTGTTTCCCAGAAAATATTTGAAATTGGACAGGCTTTAGCACATTTACCACACTTAACACATTTTTCTAAAGTTACTTTAAAAGGCTTATCAGTTATTAGGTATTTTATAAAAAGGCCTCCTAAAACCCAAGTGTTTATCTTTTTCCACCTACCCCTAACAAGGCGATAGATGTCTTTTTTACGCTCTATAATTTCATTTGAAAACTTACTTAAATCTAATAAAGCCTTTTGCTTTTTTAAAGCCTCTTTTTCTTTAGTGTCAACATCCATAAACGGAAGACCAACGTAGGACTCTGGCATAATAATAGTATAAGCACTATCAAGATGAATGTTAACCCTTAGAAGGTCTTTTTTTAGAATCTCAATGGTTTCCCCTATAGTATCTCCCGCTGTTGTTATAGCATAACAAAAATGCCCACTAGCATTATCAATAAAAAGCCTTTTTATAAAATCCCTTAAGATTAATGGTACTCGCCAGCCATGTGTGGGAAAGCAAAACCCTATTCTTTCATCTTCTTTAAGATGATAAGATAATTTCTCCTTTTTAGATACTTTGGTTATATCAATTAGTTCTTCATCTAGTTTTTCTTTTAAAAAACTAGCGACCCACTTAGAGTTTCCCGTTGATGAAAGATAGAATATCAT
>JAJQAI010000159.1 GCA_021203915.1 Prevotella sp.
GCACGTGATTTGTAATCTCGGGGTCGTTGGTTCGAATCCGACAAGAGGCTCAAAAGACGGAAAAATTTTTCCGTCTTTTTTATTTCCTAGAAAGATTTGTTTGATGATTTTTTTGTTTTAAATTTGTTGCCCACCGAGATAATGAAAAACACAACTTAAACACTCCATTACGTATGAAAATTGGAATACCAAAAGAAATCAAGAACAACGAAAACCGTGTAGGAATGACTCCCTCAGGTGTTGCAGAGCTCATTAAGCATAATCACGAAGTATATGTACAACACTCAGCCGGTGAAAATAGTGGTTTTAAAGATGAGGACTATGTTTCTATAGGGGCAAAGATCTTGCCTACAATTGAAGAGACCTACTCGATAGCGGATATGATAATCAAAGTCAAAGAGCCAATTAAACCAGAATATAACCTAATTAAAAAAGGTCAATTGCTCTTCACATATTTTCATTTTGCATCAGACGAGGAGCTTACTCAAGCAATGATTCAAAACGAAAGTGTTTGCCTTGCATACGAAACCGTTCAACTTGAGGATAAATCACTCCCACTGCTTGTACCAATGAGTGAGGTAGCAGGACGTATGGCTACAATTAATGGAGCATATTTCCTACAAAAGACAAAAGGTGGTAAGGGAAAACTTTTCCCCGGTGTACCTGGAGTGCGCCCAGCTAAGGTTTTAGTGCTTGGTGGCGGAATAGTAGGACAAGCCTCTGCTCGCATCGCTGCAGGAATGGGAGCTAATGTGATAATTGCTGATATCTCCCTACCACGCTTAAGAGAGCTATCCATTAGTATGCCACAAAATGTGGATACTATATATTCATCATCCCAAAACATTATAAGGGAACTTCATGATGTAGACATTGTAATTGGTTCGGTACTAGTTCCCGGAGATAAAGCCCCTCACTTAATAACGCGTGATATGCTTAAACTTATGGAGCCAGGAACCGTTCTTGTTGACGTGGCCATAGACCAAGGCGGATGCTTTGAAACCTCGCACCCTACGACACATAGTGAGCCTACTTATTTTGTGGATGGAATTCTACACTATGCCGTGGCCAATATCCCCGGTGCAGTTCCTAACACCTCTACTATAGCCTTAACGAATGCCACATTAAAATACGCTTTAGCACTAGCTGATAAGGGCTGGGAAAAAGCATGTAAGGATGATATGGCATTATATAAGGGATTAAACATAGCCCATGGAAAAGTCACTTTCAAGGCTATAGCAGACCTCTATAACCTAAAATACGAGCCCCTAGAGGTCTAAATCACTTAAAAGTTTTATTCGATATCTACCACTGTTATTCCAGCTCCACCGAACTGGACATGTTCGTCATGGTAACTCTTTACGTTGGGTACAGTGGAAAGATATTGACGTATAAGTTGTCTTAGTATGCCAGAGCCAGTACCATGCAGAATTCTAACATGGTTCATACCTACTAAGATTGCGTCATCTATAAAATAAGTTACAGCATTAATGGCTTCATCGCCTCTCATTCCACGAACATCAATTTCATGTTTGAAATGAAGTTTTCTTTCGTCAATAGTCTCTCTTGTCTTACGACTCAGTGCTGCATAAGAAGTAACGGGCTTTTTCTTTTCAATGGTATCTGCTCGTTCTAATCTATCTAGGCGCATCTTAGTGCGCATATCACCAAAGATTACTGTTGCCATATTACCATCTATACTCTGAAGTTTACCTATAGAAGTAAGGTCCTTGATACGAACACTATCGCCCGTTTCAAGAGGTTTATCCTTTGGAATATCCTCATCTTTTGAAACATTCAAAGTTTGAGAGGCTTTTTCTATACGCTCTTTTTTCTTTTTTTCTTTACGTTCTTTGCGCTGCTGTATTTGTTTTATCTTACGCTCAATCATCTCGTCCGTAGCAGCAACGTCAACGCTTTCTACCTCCTGTTTAAAAGCATTTAGTTCATCGCGTATACGTTTTGCCTCTATTTTCTCAGCTTGAGATTCTCTAATCTCACGAATAGCATTCTCTATTTTCTTATTACTCTCACTAAGTAGTTCCTCGGCTTGTTCCTTGGCCTTAAGAAGGACTTGTTTTTTGGTTTGCGCTAATTCATTTACTTCCGTTTCGTATTTTGCTATGGTCTCTTCTATAACTTTTTCTCTTTGTTTTATGGTTTGGCGCTTATGTTCCCAATAGCGCTTATCACGAACAATATCTTGAAGATATTTATCACTCTGTATATACTCGCTTCCCACAATTTCACTAGCATCATTAATTACTTTTTCGGGAAGACCTGTTTTACGAGCTATTTCAATGGCAAAAGAACTTCCTGGATTGCCTATTGATAGTTGAAACAAGGCGGTCATTTTTTGACGATCGTATAGCATCGCTCCATTGATAACACCATCGTGATTCTCAGCAAAATGTTTTAGATTTTGATAGTGGGTCGTTATCACGCCGTAGGCTTTCTTTTCACAAAATTGTCTAAGCACAGCCTCAGCAATAGCTGCCCCTATTTGCGGCTCAGTTCCTGCTCCAAATTCATCTATTAATAATAAGGTCTTAGCACTAGAAAACTTTATCATATTCTTCATATTCGTTAAGTGAGATGAATATGTACTTAAATCGTTTTCTATGCTCTGCTCATCGCCTATGTCTATGAATATGTTACTAAATATACCTACTTTTGATCTTTCACTCATTGGAACGGAAAGACCTGATTGTAACATATATTGCAAAAGACCAACTGTTTTTAAACAAACGGATTTTCCGCCTGCATTAGGGCCAGAGATAATAAGAATTCTATTTTCTTTTGTTAGGGTTATATCAAGTGGAACCGCCTTTTTTTCTTGTCTTAATAGTGAGAGATGTAGTAGTGGGTGTATAGCTTCAATCCAATCAATTAAAGGAGATTTACTCACTTGGGGCTCTATAGCATTAATCTTCCGGGCTAGCTCGGCTTTTGCCCTTATTAGATCCATTTTGCCCAAAAATGAAAAAGATATTAGTATGGAATCAATATGTGGGCGAACTAGTTTAGAGAATTCCGTCAATATGTGCAGAATTTCTCTACGTTCATCGGCTTCAAGCTCTCTTATTCTATTGTTTATTTCAACAACTTCTGTAGGCTCAATAAAGACAGTCTTACCAGTAGCGGATTCATCATGAATGATGCCCTTTATCTTCCTTTTAAGTCCCTGTGTAACAGGAATCACTAATCTACCATCACGTATTGAAGGACTCACATCCTTATCAATTAGTCCTTCGGTTTGAGCCGAACGTAAAATCGCATAAAGAGCCTTTGTCGCACTTCCCTCAACGCGAATAAGTTCACTTCTTATCTCTCCTAATTTTACTGAAGCACTATCCTTAATCCTTCCGTATTCATCTAGTATCTTATCTATCTGTTTTAACAAATTAGGATAGGTAACTACAGGTATTGTCAAAAGTTGAAGCTTGGGAAAGGAATACTTATCACTTTGAGAAAGACCATCTTTATGGTTGAGATGAGTGACCATATCTTGAATAATCGCTAGTGAGCGCCTTAACTCAAGAAGTTCCTGCTCTTCTAAGTGAGTTCCTTCTGGACGCAAGCGTTTTAAAAATTCTCTTATGTCATCGTATTGTCTTAAAGGAAAAGTATCATCTTTTTCTTGAAGAAGTCTAAATTCTCCTATCTCTAGCAACCAATCGTTTATCTTTTTTACATCATCCGAAAATGTTATTGCTTCCACATTCTCTCTACCTAGTTGACCAAGACAATATCCTTTCAACATCGAACGAATTTCGACGAAACCTATCTTATCCTCAAAAGTTTTAGGGTAAATCATTATGTACTAAGATTTAATAATCTATGGTTGCAATATTACATTATCTTACTGCAAATATAGACATTTCCAAACACATCATAAAAATCAAGAAAGCTTATTTCTTGGCTTTACCTAAAAAAGCAGGGCTAAGTCTGATAGCTTGAAAATATATCTAACTTTTCTGACTTTTCTTTACTCTTTAAAAAAGAAGGGGACCAAAATTTTGTTTTATCGGAAAAACAATTTATCTTTGCACCGCCTTTGGAGAGATGGCAGAGTGGTCGATTGCAGCGGTCTTGAAAACCGCCGAACTGAGAGGTTCCGGGGGTTCGAATCCCTCTCTCTCCGCTTCTTTTTAGTAATTGGTGTATCGAAAGACAAGGTAGTTGGATTTTTCTTTATCAACTCCAATATAAACAAGACATTGCTTTCGAAGTTTGAGCAGTTCGAAATGCAGTACCCCATCAAACATTCAGATTACGACTTTTGAGCTACGACTCTTTTGTTTGTGCGACCAACATTAACAATCATCACCATAGAAAGATTGATTAGCAGCATAGCCAATGGCGACACGAAGATTGTTGCGCAGATGAAAGAAGAACACATAGCGGAAATACTTGAGGCAACAAGGAAGTCGAAACTCTTTTCGAAAGGGGACAAGCAAAAATACTTTTCTTAACATTTTAGCGAATTTGGTTTGGTTACTTCAATTTCGGATTTAGAATTTTCATCTTACCAACATTTTTGCAAAAAATTCTTGATTTGCGCTTGCAAACATAGTAAATTTGTACATTAAATAAATATTATTTTCAATAACAGGTTTATAGCAACTCAGATAATGGAATAAGGAGTATGGGGCCAATTAGAATATTTATAAGTAGCGTTCAACATGAGTTTTCCAGTGAAAGAAAATCCTTAGCTGAATACATTCGTCAAGATGCCTTACTTGGCAGATTTTTTGAGGTTTTTATCTTTGAAGAAATGCCAGCAAAATCACAATCTGCAGCGCAAGTATATCTAGGCGAAGTTGAACAAACTGATATCTACTTAGCATTAATAGGTGCAAATTATGGCTATGAAGACTCTGAAGGCTTCTCACCCACAGAGCGCGAATTTGACTTGGCTACCCAGTTAAATAAGGACCGTCTAATTTTTATTAAACTTCTAGACGATGATAAGCGTCATACTAAGGAAAAGAACTTTATTAAAAAAGCTGAACAATGCGTAGTTCGCAAATCATTTAGTGATTATGAAGAGTTACGCTCAGCAGTCTATGCTTCGCTAGTACGCTATCTTGAAGAAAATAAATACTTAAGACTTTTACCTTTTGATGCGACTCTTCATCCAACTGCGACTCTTGAGGATATTGATATAGATAAGGTTGATATTTTTGTTGAACGTGCTCGCATGAAGCGTGCTTTTCCTTTGTCCAAGGATGCTGGAGTAGAACGTGTACTGAAAAGCCTTAATTTGATTGAAAAAGGTAAGATTACAAATGCCGGTTTGTTACTTTTTGGTAAATCACCTCAGAAATTCTTTCCGACATCAGAAGTAAAATGTGTTCAATTCTATTCTAACACCATTAGCAAGCCTTTAGCTTCTTATCAAGTATTCCATGGCTCATTATTTGAGATGATTGACAATGCCGTTTCGTTTGTTATGTCACACATTGATGCTCGTGTGGGAGAAAGAGATAAAAGAGCTGAAGTAGACATTGATTTTGAGCTCCCACTAAAGTCCGTAACCGAAAGTATTGTTAACTCAATATGCCATCGCGACTATACAAGCAATGGCAGTGTTCAAGTAATGCTTTTCCCAAATAGACTTGAAATATGGAATCCCGGTCGATTACCATTAGGAATCACTGTTGCTCAGTTATCACTACCTCATACTTCCATTCCAGCCAATCCGGTACTTGCAAATCCGCTTTATCTTGCTGGCTATATTGAGCGTCTTGGAACTGGAACAAGTGATATGGTAGATGAATGCATAGCCATGGGATTGAAAGCTCCCAATTTTATTCAAGATAGTAACTTTCGTGCAATTCTATGGAGAAAAAATGCACTAACCTCCGATGAAAATGCACTAACCTCCGATGAAAATGCACTAACCTCCAACAAAAATGCACCAAGTGCAAACTTTAAATTTAACAAAAAACAAAAGATGGTGCTTGAATATTGTAGCAGATATGCAAGATCTGGTAACGAAATTTTTAAACACCTCGGCATTGTCAACCAAAGCCGTTCAAGAGAGAAATATATAACTCAACTTATTCTTGCTGGATTTCTGCGTCCAACAAAGTCAAAGTTAAACGACCCTGACCAAAAGTATATAACAACAGCTGGAAAAGAATAAAGGGATACTATAGAGAATGCGAACCTTTTTTGTTTTGTACCTCAAACTTTTTGACGTTTTTTCTAAAAAATTTGGATATAATGACTCTGTGATGGCTCTATAATGTCAAGTCCGTTGTAAAAACACTTTTTTTGAAGAAAACTTTGTAACTTTGCGTCGACTATATAGTTAAATGCTCTTTTGGTATAAAAAAGCTAGCGTGAGATTCTCTCTCCGCTTGGCAAAGGATTACTTTCCCCTTTAAAAAAATAAGCGAAAAGAGAGCGTTTTTTAATATCTAAATGGCTACACGAGAGGAATATGAACAGGTCAAAGCATTTGCTCGCATCGATGGTGCGATAGTTGGATGCTTATGGATTGTTAGTTTTATTTGCTTTGTGGCCAATTTTCGCTACCCCATGATGGGGCTACTTGGTATGGCAATTGGTGCTGGCTCAATCGTATGGGCAGCCGTACGTCTAAAGAGATTTCGTAACAATATTCTAGAGGGCGTAATCTCATTCCGCAGGGCATTCTGCTATAGTTTATTTGTATACTTATATGCAGCTCTGATTATGGCATTGGGTCAGTACATCTACTTACAGTTCATAGATAATGGTTATCTTATTTCTGAATACACTCAGATTATGTCTCGACAAGAGTTCAGCTCTTTAATGGATCTTTATGGGGTAAAAAAAGAAGATTTAAAATTAGCTATGGATACTTTAGCTAATCTACGTCCGATAGATTTCGCCCTTCAGTTCTTTACAATGAATATAATACTCGGTGTAGTTATCAGCCTTCCTATGGCCTCAATGATAAAGTCAAATAGAAAAAGAAATTACTAACTTCCAAAATATATGGATGTATCTATTATTATACCATTATACAACGAAGAGGAGTCACTAGAGGAACTTTATTCCTGGATTAAGCGAGTGGTTGACCAAAATAATTACACCTATGAAATCATTTTTGTTAATGATGGATCTAGGGATCATTCATGGGATGTAATTACAAAGCTAGGAGAAAAAGATGATAACGTTAAAGGAATAAAATTCCGTCGCAACTACGGCAAAAGTCCTGCTCTATACTGTGGGTTTAACGCCTCCCAAGGCGATGTGGTTATCACAATGGATGCCGACTTGCAAGACTCTCCAGATGAGATTCCCGCGCTATATAAAATGATTAAGGAAGAGGGGTATGATCTTGTTTCTGGATACAAAAAGAAACGCTACGACCCACTTTCAAAGACCATACCCACTAAACTTTTTAATGCTACAGCAAGAAAAATTAGCGGAATTAAAAATCTTCATGACTTCAATTGTGGATTAAAAGCATACCGCAAGGAGGTTGTAAAGAATATTGAGGTGTATGGAGAAATGCATCGCTATATTCCATATTTAGCAAAAAATGCTGGTTTTACAAAAATTGGCGAAAAAGTTGTTATACATCAAGCACGCAAATACGGCAAAACTAAATTTGGCATCAACCGTTTTATAAATGGTTATCTAGACCTTATTTCGCTGTGGTTTCTAAGTAGCTTTGGACTTAAACCAATGCATGTCTTCGGTTTCCTTGGAACAATAATGTTTATAATCGGCTTTATTGCTGCACTGATAATCGGTATAGACAAAGCATGGGCTTTATGTCACGGCATAAGCCAAAGACTCGTGACAAGTTCTCCATACTTTTACATAGCTCTTGCGATGATGATTATTGGAACACAGTTTTTCCTTACAGGATTTCTTGGTGACCTAATAAGTCGTAACTCACTAAATCGCAATGACTATCAAATTGCTCAGACAATAAGGTGTTTTAAAAAAGATTAGTCCGCGTGTGCCGGGAAAGAGAGAAAAAACTCTTATGAAGAAAAAGAAAAATATCGCGAAAAAGTTGGGCATAAATACTATGCTCTTACCACTTTATTTTATCGTGATAATGCTCATGGTTACTGCTTGCTCTGGTGTGGAATGCCCACTGGATAGTTTAGTGTACACCCAATACCAACTTCTTAAGGCAGATGGACAAGCAGACACTTTGCGTGATACTCTGACTATAACGACATTTCAAATGGATGGTAATGATACCGTGCTGATAAACCGCACAGTAAACGCTAGAGAATTCTCTCTTCCGATAAGCTACACAAATCCAGAGGACGTTTTTTATTTTTACGTAACAGATACTCTTGGGAATACAACTCGAGATCAAGTCACTGTTTCTAAGGAGAACAAAGCTCATTTTGAGTCTATCAATTGTGCACCAGCTTATTTCCACACCTTAACATCAGTAACTTATACAAATAACTCTATTGACTCTATCGTCATAATTAATCCAGAGGTCAACTATGACATCTCGCTCAAGCATTTCAGTATATATTTTAAGCCTCGTAATTAGTTTTTCGATGCTTCTTGCGCCACTTAATGCGCAAGCCCAAAAGAAGGGGACGGAGGAAGCGGACTCCATTGCTTTCTTTAGGGGATTTGCTGTGTCGGTTGATTTAGTTGGACTGATTCAGATGGCTGCTAGCTCCTATGGTCAATACGAGGCTGCTTTAAGAATAAATCTAAAGGATAGGTATTTCCCTATCGTGGAAGTTGGACTAGGAAGAACTAATAACACTAGTGATGTGACACAAAACACATATAAAACCTCTGCTCCTTATTTCAAGGTTGGTATAGATTTTAATCTTCTAAAAAACAAACACGACTTCTATAGAGTATTTGCCGGTTTAAGATATGCTTTTACTTCATTTAAATATGACCTAAATAATCCGGAAGTAGTAGATCCAGTATGGGGCGAAGATGTAAACTATGACTTTACTGGCGTAAAATGCTCCTACCATTGGGCAGAAATTGTCGTTGGTGTGGATGCTAAGATATGGGGGCCACTGCATCTTGGGTGGAGCCTAAGATATAAAAATCGCCTATTTCACAATGATGGAGACTTAGATAAAGCATGGTACGTTCCTGGATATGGAACAAGTGGAAATAGTAAAATAGGCGGCACATTTACCTTCACGGTTGATATATAACCTTCCCATGGAAACACTTAAAAGCAGAAAAAAACTAACCCAATTAACTATTTTGGTGATACTTGTAGCCGTCACCATATTCATAGTTAGGCAACAAAGAACTGTACCATATCAACATAACGAAGGTATGGTATTTGGAACGATATATCATATCACATATCAAAATCAAGAGAATCTTCAAAAGGATATAGAAAAAGAACTCCAAGAAGTTGATGCTTCACTCTCCCCTTTTAATGAAAACTCAATAATTTCCAAAGTTAATAGAAACGAGGATGTTCAAGTTGATGATATGTTCAAAGAGGTTTTTTCTTTAGCTAGACAAATTTCTGAGGAGACCGATGGAGCCTTTGACATAACAGTAGCTCCGCTTGTTAATGCATGGGGCTTCGGTTTTAAAAATGACGTTCAACCCACAAAAACAGTTATTGATAGTCTTAAAGAAATCGTAGGGTACGATAAAGTAGTTCTTTCTAATGGCAAAGTTAAAAAAGAGGATTCCCGCATATTGTTAGATTGTAGCGCTATAGCTAAAGGATATGGAACAGACAGAGTAGCCAATCTTTTGAGCTCTAAAGGAGTCGAAAATTTTATGGTTGAAATTGGAGGTGAGATAGTAACAAGTGGCAATAGTGAAAAAAATGCCCCATGGAGAATAGGTATTTCTAAACCCACAGATGACTCGCTTAGCTTAAACAATGAATATGAGGCTGTCATAGAAGTTACTGAGATTGCCATGGCCACAAGTGGCAACTATCGCAATTTTTACTATAAGGATGGAAAGAAGTATGCCCACACCATAAATCCAAAGACGGGACAGCCCATTCAGCACAACATACTTTCAGCCACAGTAATTGCAAAGGATTGCGCTACTGCCGATGGTTACGCTACTGCCTTTATGGTTATAGGTCTTGATGAGTCGGTAAAGATTCTTAATCGACATCCAGAAGTCCAGGCTTATTTTATATACAGTGATGAAAGCGGTGAGGAAGCTATCTGGTATTCTCCACAATTAAAAGAAAAAATTTGTCCATGAGCGTTTCTTTTAAGAAGGATTCCGACATTAAAGAACACCTTATAGAACTCCCCCTTTTTCAGGGGATGAGCAATAGTGATATTGAAAGTGTTATAACTAGCACAAACCTTAGAAGAATAACTCTTGCAAAGGGTAAGGTTGTAGTTAGTGAAGACGACAGGTGTGATACAATTTATTTCCTTACTAGTGGCATAATAAGTTCAACAAAACGTGCCAACGATGGGGGCTACTCAATAACGGAAAACATTGGTGCTCCAGAAGTCTTACAGCCCGAACGTATATTTGGATTAGCTCAACGCTATACAAGAACATTTAAGACTTTTACTTCTTGTAGTTTCCTTTGTATAACAAAAAGGGATGTACTAACGCTCTCTGACAATTATCAAATATTTCGTATTAACCTGCTTAATATTATAAGTACTCGCTCACAACGATTAACTAGCAACCCTTGGCGAACGCGCCCAAAATCAACTCGAGATAGAATTGTGCGCTTCATTGAAGAAAGGTGTTCTCGTCCTGCAGGTGAAAAGATTTTGAGCATTAAAATGGAGCGCCTTGCCTATGAAATTGGAGAGAGTCGCCTAAACGTTTCCAAAGTACTTAATTCTATGAATAAAGAAGGTATCATTGCTATAAAACGTGGATATATACACATTCCTCAATTAGAAAGGCTTGTTATCTCAAAATAACCATTTAAACTTAAAGTCTTTTTTTAATAGGATTGTCATTTTTGGCTTTGAAATTCTTTTTTTATTTGGTGTTGCCAAAAAAAATAAAATATAGTAATTTTGTGTCTTGATTGAAAAGAAACTATTAAGGCGATGGGTAAAAACAGCTCTAATACAGTAAGAGAGAATCCTTTTCTAAAGCCATACGGCACGCTACATGATGTCGTACCATTTGACCGTATACGTCTTGAAGACTTTGAAGAGGCCTTCATGGAAGGAATTCGCCGGGATGATGAACTAATTTCTAAGACGATAAATAATCCCGAAAAGCCAACATTTGATAATACCATCATAAACATAGATGATGAGGATGGATATTATGACTTACTTTCTAGGGTGTCAACCGTTTTTTTCAATCTTTTAAGTGCTGAGACTAACGATGAGATGGATGCTCTTGCCCAAAAGTTGCAACCCATACTCACCAAACATGCCAATGATGTTCGGCTAAATAAAAAGCTCTTCGAGCGCATTAAAAAGGTGCACTTACACCATAGGCGATTAACTCAAGAAGAAAAGATGCTACTCGATAGTAGCTATGATGGGTTTGTTCGTAGTGGAGCATTGCTAGATGAAAAGGGAAAAGAAAAACTTCGCAAGTTAACCGAAGAAGCTAGTATGCTTTCGCTAATGTTTTCTCAGAATCTGCTAAAAGAGAACAAGGCTTTCTTTATTCATATAACAAATGAAGAAAAACTCTCAGGAATACCATCCTCCGCACGTGAAGCGGCCCTTATGGCAGCTAAGGAGCGTGGCTTAGAAGGGTGGGTATTTACACTTGACCACCCAAGTTATGGTCCCTTTATGACGTATGCTGATGATAGGGAGCTTAGGCATAAGATGTACATGGGACGCAATACTATTTGTACTCACGAAAATTCAGAGAATAACATTGAGATATGTAAGCGTCTTGTAAACCTACGCTTAGAAATTGCCCAACTACTTGGCTATAAGACTTATGCTGAGTACGTTCTAAAGCATCGTATGGCGCGCAACACTCGTGCTGTGTATGGCTTCTTAAATAAACTAATCAAAGCATATAAACCCACAGCTCTAAAAGAAGTGGAGGCTTTAAAAAAAGTAGCAAAAAAGATTGAAGGTCAGGACTTTGAGATAAAGCCATGGGACTCAGCATACTATTCTCACAAGCTACAATTAAAGAAGTTCAATATAGACTCCGAAATGCTTCGTCCTTATTTTGAACTTTCTAAGGTTATCAATGGCGTCTTCTCGCTTGCCAACAAACTATATGGCATAACATTTAAGCAAAATGATGATATACCGGTATATCATAAAGATGTAAAAGCCTACGAGGTTTTGGATGAGAATGGAGAGTATCTTGCCGTTCTATATGCAGACTTTCATCCCCGCAAAGGGAAACAATCGGGGGCATGGATGACAGAATATCAAGGCCAGTGGATTGACCGTAAAGGAAATAATATTCGTCCTCATGTAAGTTTGGTAATGAATCTTAGTAAACCAACAGATAAAAAACCTGCCCTACTCTCTCTAAGTGAAGTGGAGACCTTCTTACATGAGTTCGGTCATGCCCTTCATGGGATTTTTTCTAACACGAGATTCGAGAGTCTATCTGGAACAAACGTATGGTGGGATTTTGTAGAACTGCCCTCACAGTTTATGGAAAGCTACTCTGTAGAGAAAAAATTCCTAAAGACTTTTGCCTATCATTATGAAACTAAAGAGCCCATAGAAGATGAAATAGTCGACCGCATTGTAAAAAGTCGTAATTTTATGGCCGCTAGTGACTGCTTAAGACAAGTAAGTCTTGGGCTTTTGGATATGGCATATTACACTTTG
>JAJQAI010000143.1 GCA_021203915.1 Prevotella sp.
GTACAAAAGTAAAAAAAATTAGAACTCATTCCAAACAAACTTCTTAATTAAGACTTGTTTTAAACCCTTAAAAGAACAAGGGAAAATTTGTCTTTAAGAGTCTGCCATTTTGTCACCCTACATGTGTTAGGGCACATATTTTGATTTAATAAAAGTAAAAAAGAGTTGCCCCGAAAAGTGGGGTAATTTTTTGGGACCAATTTTTTCAAGAAAAACTAAAAGAAAAGGAGAGAAAAGTTATGACAATAGATAATTATACAATAAAAGCGCAGCAAACCATCCAAGAAGCGGTTGCTATTGCGCAAAGACTTAATCAACAAGTGCTTGAGCCTGTCCACATTCTTAAAGCGATGATGGATAAGGCTAAGGATGTTACAAACTTTATTTTCCAAAAGCTTGGAGCTAATTCTAGCCAAATTCTAAATGTGTTAGATAGAGAGATTGAGCGTCTACCAAAAGTAAGTGGTGGACAGCCATACTTAAGCCAAACATCTAATGAGGTCTTTTCTAAAGCAGAAGAAATCTCTAAAAAAATGGGTGATGAGTTTGTATCTATAGAGCCCTTACTACTTGCTCTTATACAGGTAAATTCTACGGCTAGCAGAATACTTAAAGATGCTGGATGCACCCAAAAGGAAATGCTTTCGGCTATAAACGAGCTACGAAAAGGACAAAGCGTTAAGTCTCAATCAGCTGAAGATAACTATCAGTCCTTAAGTAAGTATGCTAAAAACTTGGTTGAGGAAGCTCGTCAAGGAAAACTAGACCCTGTTATTGGAAGAGATGATGAAATTAGACGAGTGCTTCAAATACTTTCTCGTAGAACGAAAAACAATCCTATTCTTATCGGTGAGCCAGGTACTGGAAAAACGGCTATAGTAGAAGGTCTTGCAGGACGTATCGTGCGTGGTGATGTGCCTGAGAATCTAAAAGATAAACAACTATATTCTTTGGATATGGGTGCACTAGTAGCCGGAGCTAAGTACAAGGGAGAATTTGAGGAGCGTTTAAAAAGCGTTATAAATGAGGTAACAAAAAGTGATGGTGGTATTATTCTCTTTATTGATGAGATCCACACCCTCGTAGGCGCAGGAGGTGGTGAGGGAGCAATGGATGCTGCCAATATCTTAAAGCCTGCATTAGCTCGCGGAGAACTTAGAAGTATTGGTGCTACAACTCTAAACGAGTATCAAAAGTACTTTGAAAAAGATAAGGCCTTAGAAAGACGTTTCCAAACTGTTATGGTTGATGAGCCCGATGAACTAAGTGCGATAAGCATTCTTCGTGGACTTAAAGAGCGTTATGAGAACCATCACAAGGTTCGTATTCAGGATGACGCTTGTATAGCAGCAGTAAAACTCTCCGAGCGTTACATCTCAGACCGCTTCTTACCCGATAAGGCCATAGACCTTATGGATGAGGCTGCAGCCAAACTTAGAATGGAGCGTGACTCCTTACCTGAGGATCTTGATGAACTCTCAAGACGTCTTATGCAACTTGAAATAGAGCGTGAGGCTATAAAAAGAGAGGATGATAAAGAAAAGATAGCTCAAATAGAAAAGGAGATAGCTGAGCTTAAAGAGCAAGAGCAGCAGGTTCGTGCTAAGTGGGAATCAGAAAAAGCTCTAGTTGGAAAAATCCAACAGGATAAGACGGAAATCGAAAAACTAAAGTTTGAGGCTGAGCGTGCTGAGCGTGAAGGTAACTACGAACGTGTCGCAGAAATAAGATATAGCAAGCTAAAGGCTTTAGAGGATGATATTCTTTCCATCCAAGAAGAACTAAAAAATACACAGGCTGGCAAGGCTATGATACGTGAAGAGGTAACCTCTGATGATATTGCTGAAATAGTAAGCCGCTGGACCGGAATCCCTGTTTCTCGCATGATGCAAAGCGAAAAAGAGAAACTCCTTCATCTTGAAGAGGAACTTCACAAAAGGATTATAGGTCAAGACGAGGCCATTGAAGCAGTAAGTAATGCAGTACGCCGCTCTCGTGCAGGGCTTCAAGATCCAAAAAGGCCAATAGCATCGTTTATATTCCTTGGAACCACCGGTGTAGGAAAGACCGAACTTGCCAAAGCACTAGCTGAATACCTATTCAACGACGAGACGATGATGACTCGTATAGATATGAGTGAGTATCAAGAAAAGTTCAGCGTTAGCCGCCTAATTGGTGCGCCTCCAGGATATGTTGGTTATGATGAGGGTGGACAGCTAACCGAGGCTGTAAGGCATAAGCCCTATTCGGTAGTACTCTTCGATGAGATTGAAAAAGCCCATCCAGATGTTTTCAACATACTACTTCAGGTTCTTGATGATGGACGTCTTACTGATAATAAAGGAAGGGTGGTTAATTTCCGTAACACTATCATCATAATGACCTCGAACCTAGGTAGTCAGTATATACAAGGGCAATTCTCTCTTCTTAATGAATCTAATAGGGATACCCTTATTTCAACTACGAAGGCTAAGGTTATGGAGATGATGCGAAAGACCATAAGGCCAGAGTTCCTCAACCGCATTGACGATATCATAATGTTCATGCCACTAACAAAAGAGGAAATTCAGCAGGTAGTAACACTTCAAGTTAACTCTGTAAGGAAGATGCTATCTCAACAAGGATTTACTCTTGAGGTTACCCCTAAGGCTATTGAGCGCCTATCAATTGAGGGCTTTGATCCTGAGTTTGGAGCACGTCCTGTAAAAAGAGCAATACAAAGGTATTTGCTTGACGAACTCTCAAGAAAAATACTTTCCGATGAAGTAAAAAGGGATAAGCCTATAAT
>JAJQAI010000085.1 GCA_021203915.1 Prevotella sp.
CTATAATAGAGGGTAAATTGCTTGAGGCTGAAAAGTCCGTTTTAGAAGGAGAAAAGACTAGTTTTGCTGCAGCTAAGGATTTGCTAGATGCTTATTACAAAGAGCAAAATAAAAAAGCTTAAATTTTACAACTATTGCTCCTTATGGTCAAGATAGAGATAGATACCTATAGTGGGTTTTGCTTTGGAGTGACCGCAGCAATTAAAAAAGCTGAGGAAGAACTAACCCGTGGTAAAGCCTTATACTGTCTTGGCGATATTGTACATAATACCATGGAATGCGAGCGCCTTTGCAAAATGGGGCTCGTTGGGATTAATCACGAGGATTTAAAAAGCTTACAAAGAGTTAAGGTCTTGCTTCGAGCCCATGGCGAGCCTCCTTCAACCTATGTTACAGCAAAAGAAAATAGCTTAGAGATAATAGATGCAACATGCCCTGTTGTACTTCGCCTTCAAAGAAGAATAAAAAGAAATTGTGAACTTTTCCCCGAGGCCCAAGTTGTAATTTATGGAAAACCAGGACATGCTGAAGTTCTTGGTCTTGTAGGTCAAACTGAAGGACGTGCTATTGTAGTAGCCGACCTTGAGAAAGTAAAATCTTTAGACTTTTCTAAAGATATATGTCTTTACTCTCAAACCACACAAACCTTAGATGAGTATAGGCGCATTATTGACTATATTAAAGAGCATATTTCTTCGAGTGCAACATTTAGAAGTTTTGATACCATCTGTAGACAAATTTCTTCCCGCATGCCCAATATCCGCTCCTTTGCCCTTCGACATGATTTAATTCTTTTTGTCTCAGATGTTAAAAGCAGTAATGGAAGGATTCTTTTTGATGAATGCCGGGAGGTAAATAAAAATAGTTACCTAGTTGAGGGACCCTCTCAAATTGAGTCCTCTTGGCTTAAAGGGATAAAAACAGTTGGAATATGTGGTGCTACAAGCACTCCTAAATGGTTAATGGAAAAGTGTCGAGATAGAGTTATTGAGTTGCTTGGATAAATTTATCAAGGAGCCACTGGTTTTGCTCCTGGATTGTCATATTACTATTATCAAGTTCAATAGCATCATCTGCCTTACGAAGTGGTGATACATCTCTATGGGAGTCAATCCAATCACGCTCCTTTACGTTTTTAAGAATCTCGTCATAGTCCGCCTTCATGCCTTTACTTTGAAGTTCATCAAAGCGTCTTTGAGCTCTAACCTCAGAAGATGCTGTAACAAAGATTTTTAGTTCAGCTTTTGGAAAAACAACTGTTCCTATATCACGACCATCCATTACAATACCTTTTTCTTCTCCCATACGTCTTTGCTGACAAACTAAAGCCTCACGAACAAATTTTAAGGCAGCTATAGGACTTACTAAGGAGGATACTTGCATAGAGCGAATTTCCTTTTCTACAAGCTCCCCGTTAAGATAAGTTTCGGGTAAATTAGTCTCCTTGTTTAGCTTAAATTCAATCTTTATATCCTTCATTCTGGACAAAAGAGCGTCTTGCTTTATATTACCTTTTTCATCATAAAGCTTCTCACGAATAGCAAATAAGGTAACAGAGCGATACATAGCTCCAGTATCAACATAAATGTATCCCACTTTCTTTGCTAAATCCTTTGCCATAGTGCTCTTGCCACAAGAGGAATGACCATCTATTGCGATTGTTATTTTTTTCATTTACGCCCTTTTTATAAAGAAAAAGATAAGTTCGCCATTAATGAATATGAGGAAACGTGATATTGCCCATAGGCTAGCTCAAGCTTGAAACGCTCAAGTTGCACTCCTGCTCCTAAACAAAGGCCTGCAGCATGTCGGCTGCCTTCACCGCTAGTGTTTAGAATTTTCATGTCACTAGCCCTGCGAAAACTATATCCACCTGCTAGATAAATCTGCCTAGTGATAAGTATATCTAATCCTAAGGCTAAGTGATTTATCATCTTATAGTTCCAATGATTAAGGTCAACAAGCGTAAGTGATATTCTAAAGGGGAGTGAACCAAATCCTTTTGAAATACCTGCTTGAACATCTATTGGCATTTTTTCATAAGTCTCATCAAAGGCTTTTACCTGTCCTCCCAAGTTCTTTGCCACTAGGGATATTGACCAATCATGGTCTCCATCAAAGTAGTTAAGACCTAAGTCTACGCCAACGGCTAGGGAGTTATAACTTCCGATATAGGATGCTATAAACCTAGCTGTTATACCACCAACAAGGCGGTTTGTTAGGATGTAGCTAAAGGTTCCACTTAGAGCTATGTCCCTTGCTGAAAACGTACCTGTTTGGTTATTATCTTGGTCAACTTCTTTCATTGACCCATAGTCCATATATTGTCCCATCACTGCCCAAGAAGCTCTTTCTTTAATTATCCTGCTAAAGGAAGCACTAGCGGTGATAGCCCCTGACATATAGGTCATAAAGTTTAGGTTTATACTCTTGTCGCTAACCGATGAAAGTAGGGCTGGGTTGTGGTATGTGAGCGATGGATCATCCTCAATTATTGTAATATTGTCTCCTCCCAATGCAGCGGCATGGGCGCTAACTGGCAGACGTAAGAAATTATATTCAGTCTGGCTTTCTTGTGCATATGCCACTAGGGGCAGTAGCATAAGAAGCGAGAAAACGATTTTTTTCATTCTCGTGTTTTAGTTATTTAAGGAAAAGATAAGCCTTTTTTAACGATAAAGAGTTACTTTTGTACCTTGATTAAAGGGCCTCTTTCCCACAAAAGTCTAGTTTATAACGAAAAAAAATGGGAAATAGTATATTCTCTTAGGG
>JAJQAI010000052.1 GCA_021203915.1 Prevotella sp.
ATATCATTGATGTTAGATGCAACCTCGTACATCCCGTATGTAGGGTACATTGAAACAACGTTATCTTTCCCTGGCTCACAAAAGATTCTAAATATAAGGTCAATAGCCTCATCGCTACCATTACCTAAAAAAATACACTGTTCTTTAACACCCTTTATCCTTCCAATAACCTTTTTAAGTTCACGTTGAAGAGGGTCTGGATAACGATTTATTGGCGTGTTATAGGGGCTTTCGTTAGCATCCAAAAAAGCCCTAGCACGGGAAGAGGAAAACTCATGCCTAGCACAACTATATGGCTCTAATTTTAATATATTGGGGCGCACTAATTTTTTAAGATCAAAGCTCATTATTCTCACCCTTACACATTTAAATTATCTTCTAGGCTTAATCTTCTTAATCGCATAGCATTTTTGTGAGCATTTAAAGACTCTGCCTCAGCCATTGTTTCAACTATTTTACCAATTGAGGAAATTCCTTCTTTACTGATATGCTGAAAGGTAATTTTTCTCATAAAGGTATCAAGACTAACACCTGCATAAGCTTTTGCATAACCATTAGTTGGTAAGGTGTGATTTGTCCCACTTGCATAGTCACCCGCACTCTCAGGAGTAAGCCCTCCTAAGAAAACACTTCCGGCATTTACCACTTGTAGAGCTAGTTCTTTATAATCCTTGGTCTCAATTATCAAGTGTTCAGGGGCATATAGATTTGCAAACTCCATCATCTTTCTTGTTGAGCTTAAGACAATGATACGGCTGTTCTCAAGGGATTTTGAGGCAATTTCTTTTCTTGGAAGTTCATCTAATTGCTTCTTAACTGTAGAGATAATTTTAGGAACTATTCCCTCATCTTCAGTAAGCAGTATCACTTGAGAGTCTACCCCATGTTCTGCTTGTGAGAGTAAATCTGAGGCAACAAATTCTATGTTAGATGAAGAATCCGCTAGGACCATAACCTCACTTGGTCCGGCAGGAAAATCAATGGCCACATCCTTAAGACTTACTAGTTGTTTAGCTAAGGTGACATATTGATTACCAGGACCAAATACCTTATATACCTTAGGTATAGTCTTTGTTCCATAAGCCATAGCTGCAATTGCTCCAGCACCTCCAACTTTAAAAATCTGGCTAACACCAGCAACTTTTGCAGAGGCTAAAATAGCAGGGTTAACGCTTCCATCTTTTGAGGGCGGAGTGCAAAGGACAATCTCCCCACAGCCTGCAATTTTAGCAGGGGTAGCAAGCATTAGAACTGTACTAAAAAGTGGAGCTGTTCCACCTGGGATATAAAGTCCAACTTTTTCTATTGGAACGCTTTTTTGCCAGCACTCAACACCCGGAGTAACTTGGCAATGTTTGCCAGAAAAAACTTGCCCCTTATGGAAAGTATATATATTCTTGTGAGCTTCCTTAATAGCTTGAAATAAATCTTTAGAAATTAGGTCTTGGGCTTTATCAATTTCCTCTTGAGATACCTTTAAATCCTTTATGTCTACTTTATCAAACTCTTTAGAGAAATCTTTTAAAGCCTCATCTCCT
Source organism: Prevotella sp. (assembly GCA_021203915.1). Classification (GTDB taxonomy): domain Bacteria; phylum Bacteroidota; class Bacteroidia; order Bacteroidales; family Bacteroidaceae; genus Prevotella. Next base: position 1,539 of record JAJQAI010000052.1, read on the forward strand.
CGACGTTTAACTTCATCAAGAATTTGGCTAACTTGAGTATTTAGCTTTGAGGGGTCTTTTTCCGGGCGAGAAAGGAGTTCTGCCCAAGAAGACTTTTTAGGATGTATATAAACGTTTAGCACTTTTTTCTTTAGGGTATCATTTCTTCTATAGGCAAGACTAAAATTCCTTGAGCACCAAGATCTTTTAATTTGCCAATTATTGTCCAAAATTCCTTTTCATCAATTACTGTATGAACACTATTCCAGCCCTTAGTTGCAAGTGGCATTACCGTTGGGCTTTTAGCCCCAGGCAAGACAGCAACAATCTTGTCAAGGTTTTCATTTGGGACATTCATAAGTACATATTTTTTGCCCTTAGCATTCATTACAGCCTCAATGCGGAAAAGAAGTTTATCTAAGATTTCTTTCTTTTCTGGGGTAATTTCTTTATTTGCAATAAGTATTGCCTCGCTATGCATAACAATCTCAACCTCAGAGAGGTTATTGCTAACTAAGGTGCCGCCGCTAGAAACTATATCAAATATTGCATCAGAAAGTCCAATACCAGGACTAACCTCAACAGAGCCTGTTATTACATGTATTTCAGACTTTATATTTTTTGATACTAAAAAGTCTTTAAGTATTTTGGGATATGATGTCGCTATTTTCTTGCCTTGAAACCACTCAAGTCCCGTGTAGTTGATAGATTTAGGAATAGCTAGCGATAATCGGCATTTACTAAAACCAAGTGAACGAACTATTTCTGCATCATGGGCTCGTTCTACATACTCATTAAGCCCTACAATACCAACATCTGCTACTCCTGTAGCAACACACTCAGGAATATCATCATCACGCAAGTATAATACTTCTAAAGGAAAGTCTTGTGAACGCTCAAGAAGAGAACGTTTACTACCACTTACTTTTATACCTGCTTCTTCAAGCAGATTCATAGTATCATCGTGAAGACGTCCTTTTGATTGTATAGCAATTCTCAACATTTTTATTTCTTTTTACCTTAAGTCTTTTCTCGAATTATGATTTAAAAATGGCTTTAATAACAAAAGCGCATTTTTTCATTGAAGTGAATATTTGCCTGCAAATATACTCTTTTTAGAGTACATTCATTACTATGGATTGAAAAATAAGCACTCCAAACGTATTCTGACTCAATGTTTTGAATAAAAATACATGTTTAATACTAAAATACTGGTTACACGCCCTATTTAGTCTCTTACTCAGAATCTATTT
>JAJQAI010000001.1 GCA_021203915.1 Prevotella sp.
AGGCTCTTCACGGGGTCTTGAAGGTTTTTTGCGTGGTTCTTCAGAGGATTCTTCACCGGATAAGTCTTGTTCTAAAGCTTTTTCATCCTCATTTGGAAGAGGAACAAGATTTCCATATTCGTCAATATAGAATTCATCATCCTCCGAAAGGCTATCTGTAGAGAGAGTATCTACCTGCTCTGGTTCAAATTCACACATAAACATAGCCTCTAACATATCTATATCCTCTGGTTGGGTAAATCTAGCATGATACTGTTTATAATTAGGATCCTTAAAGAGTGACTCAAGGAAATATCCGCATATAGGAAGTGCTGTACGACTACCCTGCCCCAAGTCCCCTGTTCTAAAATGAATACTACGATATTCACCTCCGACCCAGGCTCCAACAACAATCTTTGGACTAACTGCAATAAACCAAGCATCTGAGTGGTTATTTGATGTTCCGGTCTTTCCTCCAAAATCCGTATCATTAATACTACCCACATAGCCTAAAAGCCTTTGTGAGGTTCCACCCTTTTCTGTTAGACCACTCATTAAAAGGCGCTGCATAAAGTATGCACTCTTATATGGTATTACTTGTTTTTGCTCCGTTGGACTTAAATAAACTTCTTTTCCTTCATGGTCTATAATCTTGGTTACTAAGACAGGAGGAGAGAATTTACCATCGTTTGCTACTGTTGAATAAGCATCAACCATTTCTAAAAGATTTACATCCGATGCCCCCAAAGCTAGTGATGGCGTTTCATCCAATGGGCTTTTTATACCCATGTCATGCGCAGTTTTAGCGATGTGTTTTATACCCATCTCTTGGCCCAACCTAACGGCTATTGAATTAATACTCTTAGCAAAGGCAACCTTAAGCGGAATGGAATCACCTGAAAAAACACCACTGGCATTTGTTGGCACCCATGCTGTCATCTGATGTTTTGCTTTATCATATACCTCAAGACTAATAGCTTCATCGCGGCGTTTATCGCAAGGTGAAAGTCCTTGATTCATTGCCTCGGTGTAGACAAAAAGTTTAAATGTAGAACCGGGCTGACGCATCGCTGTTACCTTATCGTACTGCCATGAACCAAAATCTACGTCCCCAACCCAAGCCTTAACATGACCTGTTTCTGGCTCCATAGCCACAAAAGAACAATGCATAAACCTAAGCATGTAACTTATTGAATCCAATGTGGACATCTCACGCTCTATACTGCCACTAGAGTAATCAAATAACTTTACTTTATGTGGAAGGTTTAAATAATACTTTATAGAATCCGGGGAATTTGGAAATTTCCTTTGTAGATACTTATATACAGGAAGTTTTTGAGCAACACCTTGAACAAAGTCTGGAATGACCCTATTCTTATCATCACGCCAAGGATCTTTTCCTGCCCAATGACTATTAAAATTTCTCTGAACTTGTTGCATCTGACTTATAGCAGCAGCCTCAGCATATTCCTGCATACGCGTATCAATGGTAGTATATATTTTTAGGCCACTTGAGTATAAATCATAACCATTATCTTGGCACCAATCCTTAAGGTAAGTAGCTAGTGCCTCACGAAAATATAGTGCCTTACCATCATAATTACTTTCAGTGCTAAAGTTAAGAGTTAGTGGCACTGTTTTAAGCGAGTCATACTCATGAAGAGTTAAATCGCCATTGGTAACCATATTGTGAAGAACCGTGTTCCTACGTTTAAGGCAGTTTTCAGGATTTGAAATAGGATTGTAAAGTGTAGTCCCTTTAAGCATACCAACTAAGGCTGCTGCTTGGTCTATGGTCATATCCTTAGGGGTGGTATTAAAATAGGTTTTTGAGGCCGTCTTTATACCATAAGAATTTGAGCCAAAGTCAACCGTATTAGCATACATAGTAAGAATCTCCTCCTTAGAATGGAAAATTTCAAGCTTTGTGGCTATTATCCACTCTTTGCTCTTCATTATAAGCTTGCTTATTCCAGGGATGTTACCAAGAAGACCTGTAGAATATTGCGTCCTTACACGGAACATATTCTTGGCCAGTTGCTGAGTTATGGTTGAAGCACCGCGCATCTCATGGCGGACAATCACATCTTTACCGACGGCTAGAATTCCAGGAAAGTCCACTCCGAAATGTTGATAGAACCTTTCATCTTCGGTATCAATTAGAACTTTCCAAAATACGGGGTTGACATCCTCGTATTTTACAGGTGTTCTATTCTCACTGAAATACTTTCCGATAAGTACTCCATCTGAGCTATATATCTCAGAAGACTCACTAACAGTAGGCTTAATTATCTTCTTAAGGCCAGGAGATTTTCCGAAAAGCCATAGGAAGTTTACGTCAACCATACCAAAATATATGAATATAAGGACAATAAGAGTTAGCAGCGTAGCTAAAAGCTTTACGTACCATCTGCGGCCTACGTATAATCCTTTATACCATGACCAGAAACGTTTAATAAGTGATTTTAACTTGCCGAAAAAACCGTGCTTAGAAGATTTGCTTGACTTTTTAGCCATGAAAAAAATCTATCTTGTCTGCTATACTTTTTTTTTGTGTCCCCTAAAGACAGAGAAGAGAGTCATTCTCTTAAAAGTGCAAATATATTGATTTTATCTGACTTGTAGCATGTTAAAACAAAAATTTAAAGTTGCTTTTCTTTTTCTTTGGATGGCTCTCTAACAAGAAAAATTGATTATCTTTGCCTATATTGATTTTTTAACTTCCAAAACCAAAATGAATCCTTTAAAATTACTTAGATATATTGCTATTGCCTTTGTTATTATTC
>JAJQAI010000031.1 GCA_021203915.1 Prevotella sp.
TGAATAAATTCCTTATTCCCATTCCCCCATTAGAAGAACAAGACCGCATAGTTTCCATTCTAGATAAGTTTGAAAAATTAACAACTGACCTTACTCAAGGTCTCCCAGCTGAGATAGAAGCAAGACGCCAGCAATACGAATACTATAGAGATAAACTACTTACCTTTAAACGTAAGACGGCATGACATACTCCTACGATATAATCTCTGAAAATAATGAGAGCACTGTTGTTGCTAAATACGTAAGACAGCAGACCATCTCTAGTGAAGGTTATCAAAGTGAAACTGAATTAGAAGAAGATCTTATAGCAAGACTTCAACGCCAAGGCTATGAGTATCTAAAGATTCATAGTGAGATAGAGTTAATTGCTAACCTTCGTAAGCAAATAGAAAGACTCAATGGTTATACATTCACAGATAATGAATGGGAACGTTTCTTTAAGACAGAGATTTCAGTAGAAGGTAAGGGTATAGTAGAAAAGACACAAACCATTCAGGTTGACCATGTTAAGACTTTAAGGCTCGACGATGGCACAGATAAAAATATCCTTCTAATTAATAAAAAAGACATACACGCCAATATCACCCAGGTTATTAATCAATATGTACCAGAAGGCGGAAAAAGAGAAAATCGCTACGATGTAACGATCCTTGTTAATGGCCTACCACTAGTACACGTTGAACTAAAGCGTAGAGGCGTAAGCATTAGGGAAGCCTTTAACCAAATAAACCGTTATAGTAGAGAAAGTTTTTGGGCAGGTAGTGGACTGTTTGAATACGTTCAACTTTTTGTAATAAGCAATGGAACTCAAACCAAATACTATAGTAACACCACCCGCCAAGGTCATGTTACTGAACAAGCTAAGGTATCCAAAAAATCAAAGATACGTACAAGCAACTCTTTTGAGTTTACAAGCTACTGGGCTGATGGTGAGAATAAAGTTATAAACGACCTTACTGATTTTACTGCAACATTCTTTTCACGTCACACCCTTCTTAGTGTCCTTACACGCTACTGCGTCTTTACAGAGCAAAAGCTCTTAATGGTAATGCGTCCATACCAAATAGCAGCAACTGAAAATCTTCTTAATCAAATAGAAAAAGCCTATAATGCTCATCAGTGGGGAAAACGTGAAGCCGGAGGCTACATATGGCACACTACAGGCTCGGGTAAGACCCTAACATCGTTTAAGGCAGCACAATTAGCCGTAAACCTACCATTTATTCAAAAGGTAATATTTGTTGTTGACCGCAAGGATCTTGACTATCAAACAATGCGTGAATACGACCGCTTCCAAAAAGGAGCAGCCAATAGCAATACCTCAACTAAAATCCTTGCTAAACAAATTGATGATGCTGCAAGTCGCATTATAATAACAACAATACAAAAGCTTAGTACTTTCGTAAAGAAGAATGACAAAAGTCTAATCTATGATAAGCATGTTGTAATTATCTTTGATGAATGCCATCGCTCTCAGTTTGGAGAGATGCACAAGGCAATAACAAAGAAATTTAAGAAGTACTACCTATTTGGCTTTACAGGAACACCAATCTTTAAAGAAAACATTGCCTCTGCTTCTAATCTACTTCGTACTACAGACGATGTATTTGGAAATAGGCTTCACATATATAATATTGTGGATGCTATTAGGGATCAAAATGTATTACCTTTTAGAATTTCCTATATTAGTACAATTAAGGAAAAGGAAGGTGTTAAGTCGGACAATGTTTGGGATATAGCAAGAGATAAAGCTCTAATAGCTCCAGAGCGTATAGAAAAAGTTACAACTCACATCCTTGAGCACTTTGATCAGCAAACAAAGCGTAATGAGTCTTACTCTTTTAGTCGCCTTATGAATATTAATGAGGTAGTTACTGCAAAGGGAAAGAATTTAGTTAAGGAGATAAAACAAAACACTCGTCTTTCTGGCTTTAATAGCATCTTTGCCGTTCAAAGCATAGAGTGTGCTAAGCTATACTATACTGAATTTAAACGTCAAATGCTTCTCTTACCACCTAATAAGCGGTTAAAGATTGCGACCATATATAGCTATGCGGTAAACGAAGAAGAAGCAGATGTAGGTATAGAAGAGAATTCAGATTCTACTGAAGGACTCGATAGAAGTAGTCGTGATTTCCTTGATTCAGCCATTAAAGACTATAATGAGATGTTCTCAACTTCTTATGATACTTCGGCGGAGAAATATCCTAATTATTATAAGGATGTTAGCCAAAGAATGAAGAATCGTGAGATAGACATTCTTATTGTGGTAAATATGTTCCTAACTGGCTTTGATGCTACAACGCTTAATACCCTGTGGGTAGATAAGGACCTTCGTTATCATGGTCTTCTACAAGCCTTCAGTCGTACCAATCGTATACTTAACTCAGTCAAAGTTGTTGGTAATATTGTATGCTTCCGAAACCTAGAGGAAGCAACCAATAGAGCATTATCACTATTTGGAGATAAAGATGCTCATTCCACTACCATCTTACGTCCTTTTGATGATTACATGAATGGATATGAGGATGAGAATGGCAAATACATTAAGGGCTATAAAGACTATGTAGAAGAGCTCTTAAACAACTATAAGCCTGGAGAGATGATTCAGGGAGAGAAAAACGAAAAGAATTTCATTGTCCTATTTGGTTGTATTCTTAGGATGAGAAATTTGCTAAGTAACTTTGAAGAGTTTCCAAAAGCAAATCCTCTTTCAGAACGTGATATGCAGGATTTCACTAGTATATACATTGATTTATC
>JAJQAI010000273.1 GCA_021203915.1 Prevotella sp.
CTACGATGATATTATCAATAAATGCTCGTTTATCACTAGTTGAAAGCGTTAAGATAGCCTTAGGGCCAACATTATCAAAATCCAGTGTTACGTGCTCGAAATCATCGCTCATTGTGGAGGAATAATTAACCGTTTTCGATGGTGCTCCAGTTAGGTCAACAATAAGGTCTCCTTCAACCTTAGTCCATCCTTTAACATCAAGAAAAATAAGACACTCTCCACCTGAGATCTCTAGCTCGCGTGAAGAAATAAGTCCTCTTTGAGAGGCAGTCCCAAGTCTTATTGCGCCACCTGCTTGGTAGACTTTTTCTGTAATTGGGAAATTGTTGTCTCCCATCCACAAAGATGATGAACTAGAAGTGGAAGTATTGCCACCCTTAGTAACTTCATCAAAGGCATCATAAAGAAGATATTGACTAGCTAAATCTTCTACCTTATAGTAAGAAAAGCATGTATCACTATTGGCGTAACCTTCAAGAGAGCAAAAGGCCTTAATTTTAGTATCTTCTAAGATATTTATTTTCTTTTTTGCCAATGAGTTATTGTTATAGGGAAAGACCTCTTCCCATTTACCATCATCTATTTGGGTGTATAAACTAGCACCTGGGGTAACTCCCGATATGGTCAATTCTATGCCAGGGCTTACCCGTTTTGGAGAATCTAGGCTACCTGACTCAATACTAAAAGTAGGTGCTGAGATTTTCATATTATCGTTACTAAAACCCTCAAGGGCTTCGTGATCAGAAAAAATAAATGCCTCCTGGGATTTATCTCCCCAAATATAATTTGCTAACTCGGGATAGTCAATAAATGGATTGCGATTTTTTTGATACTTAAATACATCCTCATTGCGTCGGATTTCTGCCTCGTCAACAGGATCACTTTCATTCCATGAAAGTAACATCGGAATAATCCAACTTTTAAGGGTCTGCTCTTCGGGCCAAGTTAAAGCGTCTGCTTCAAATAAGTCCCATTCAATCTCTTGATAACAGGTTGCCACATAAAAGTAAATTCTAGCAAAATCGCCTTTATATTCATCTTTAGGCTCAAAGACTGTACCAAAAAAGCCTTTTGTTCCAGAGGAACCAACTTTTACGAAGCCATTATCAAAGCTACCTTCACCTCTTACCTCACCTAAAGAATAATTACTCTTTGCAACATTAGCTGTATGGTCAGCAGGGATTACATTGAATAAATCGCATCCAGGTCCTTCTGCTGTACTTCCTCCCCACCATGACTTTGGAACAACATGTTCCTTATCCATGCTAGAGTGATCCGTAAAGAAATAGGTATTCCCAGAGTACATATCAAGAACTTGAGCTTCATTAGACGGCACATAATAGGTATAGGGATAATAGTCCCATAATTTTTCATAACTAAGCACTTCGTGTTTATCTATGATGCTTTTTAATGCTTTCTTTAGTTCTAGTGAAGTTAGATTATCGGCCCCCTTATAGTAGCCATCTGGAATTTTAGCTACTACATCAATAAAAAAAAGTAAAGAAAAAAGTATGAGGCTATATCTCATGATTCCCACCTAAATTTACTAGAGTTTTTCTCTTTATCTAAAAAGTCTAAATTTATTGACTCGTCATCCATGTTTTCACAATAGATCTTGCCTAGCAATATTAGAGCATTTTCACACCCTTTCTCAGCGGCTTCTTTAAATAACCTGATAGCTTTATTTTCATCTTTAGCAACTACTTTACCATCAAGATAAAAATCTCCAAGAGCATAAAGAGAATCAGGATCTCCACCATCTGCCGAGGCTTTAAACCATTTAAAAGACTCTTGAAAATCTTGTTTAACTCCTTTACCTTCACGATAGCAAATCCCTAAGGCGTGTTGTGCATTGACATCATTCTTTTCTGCAGCCATTCGAAACAACTTTACAGCTTTAGATAGGTTTTGTTTAACTCCATTACCATTAAAATAGCATATTCCGAGTATATTTTGCGCTTCAGGTTCCCCCTCATTAGCTGCCTCGGATAACCATTTTATAGCTTCTTTTAGGTTTTTAGCAACGCCGATACCTTCTAATAAGAGCATACCAAGTTCAAATTTCGCTCTAGTATTCTCCATATGAGCTGACATTGAAATCCATATGAAAGCTTCCCAATAATTCTTTTTAACGCCATGTCCACACTTATAACACATCCCAACCATAAGTTGAGCGCCAGAATTTTCCTGCTCTGCAGAATTTAAAAACCACTTAAAGGCTTTATAATAATTCTGGGGGACTCCAATTCCTTGAAAATAAAACGCTCCAACTTCATATTGAGCATCTGGATTCCCCTGCTCGGCGGCCTTTAAAAACCAAAGAAAAGCCTTGTTATAATCCTGGTCAACACATTCTCCATCCTCATAACATATACCAACCCTATGTTGTGCATCAGAATCTCCCTGCTCTGCTGCCTTTAATAACCATGAAAAAGCCTTTTCATCATCTTGAACAACACCTCTTCCTTGCAAATAGAACATACCAATATCATATTGTGCATGGGCATACCCTTGATCGGCGGCCTTTAAAATCCATGAAAAGGCCTCTTCATCGTCTTGATTGACGCCCTCTCCTAAAGAATAACTAGCTCCAACCTCATATATTGCCTCAAGATCTCCCTGCTCTGCTGCCTTTAAAAACCACTGGAAAGCTTTGGGTGCATTCTTTGAAACACCTTTACTAAAAGTATAACATTTTCCCATTTCTAATTGGGCGCTTGATAATCCTTGCAAGGCTGACTTTTTTATCCACTTTGCAC
>JAJQAI010000169.1 GCA_021203915.1 Prevotella sp.
GCTTCAGACACTTCATTAATTAATTTTATGCAAGAACATTCTAATCAAAGAATTAATATTTATATTAAAGATTCAAAGGAATTTTTAGACAAATCCAGTAATATTGAATTATTTGAAGCTTGTAGAGAAGAGCATCCAGAATTAAATTTTATTTTCAAGCTCAACCGTGTTGAAGAGTCTAAAGATCTTATTCTATTGTTAAAAGAGAAAAATTTTAAATTTTTCTTTAATTACTATATTTCAGATTGGGACACTCTACATGGCGTTTTTAAATTAGAACCAACAGATGTTTATATAGTAGAAGAATTAGGTTTTGAATTAAAGACTGTTGCAGAGCAAGCTCATGCGAGAAAAACAAATGTACGAGTCTTTCCAAACGTTGCACAGTCCGCGTGGAAAGCTACAACAGGTCTAATGAAATTTTTTATCCGCCCAGAGGATACATCAACATATGAAGACTTCGTAGATACAATGGAACTGTTTGGTGAAGATGATAAATTATCAACTTATTATAAAATTTACGCAAAAGATAAGAAGTGGTTTGGAAACTTAAATGAAATGATAATTGATCTTAAATTAGATATAGATAGTCGTTGCCTATTGCCTAATTTTTCATATAGAAGATTGAATTGCGGGCGGCGCTGTTTAAAAGGGCGGAAATGCTGGATCTGTGCAGTGACACACCAACTATCGCAAGTTTTATCTGAAAATAATTTAACTATTAGTCAGCTTAGCAAAAAACAAACTAAAAAAGTAGAAAAATCAAACAATCCTAATATAGAAGAAGTTGATTTTTAATAAAAATTTTTGTATAATAAATACATAATAAAAAAAAGAAATAAGAGGTATTGCAACATGGCAAAAGGTGCTAATGCTAAACAACAGATAACAGAAAAAATTTTAAAAACTTTTCCAAATGCTTTTCAGTATGAAAAAGAAATTCGTATTCCAATGGAAGAAAATGGAGAAGAAATTCAAATTAAATGCGTGTTAACGTGCGCGAAGACTAATGTTAATGTCAATAATCAGATTGAAGACGCGGAAGTGCCGTTCGACGAAGAGTCAGACGGGATCAAAGGCGCAATGACCGAGCCCTCCGCGCAAGAAAAACAAGCTGTTGCAGATTTAATTTCTAAATTAGGAATATGAAACATTTATATAAAACAAGTATTTGGCAAGGATCGAGCAATTTATGGTATGTAAATGATGTTTCGGACTTGGCAAGTGTGTCTAGTAAATGGTGGGTTCCATGTTGCATTTTAGAGATGGAACCCACCGAGTATGTTCAACTGTTAATTAAAAAATATAGAGCGCAGCATTTTAGTTATAATTTTGATACTGACGTTCTTCTTTACTCTTGGGATAATTATAATGATGCTCATAAATATCAATTATTTATCAATCGCGTAGCAAGACAAAAGAAATTTCTAGTTTAGGGATGTAGCTTAGTTCGGAAAAGCGCTTGATTTGGGATCAAGAGATCGCAGGTTCAAATCCTGTCATTCCTATTACTTAGGAATGTAGCTCAGTAGGTTAGAGCGCTGGTCTTATAAACCAGTGATTGTCAGTTCGAGTCTGACCATTCCTATTGTTTGACATTTTAAAAAATTTTTGTTATAATAAATATATGATAAAAAAGTGCGGAGAGGCCGCCTAAAACATCCTTAGACGGGGTCAAAAATATAATGACCGAAGTCTCCGCCTTAAATTTATATACTATTTAGTTTAAAAGGAAAAAATATCATTTTGAAGATGCGGGTTCGAATCCCGTAATAGTATTAGAGACAGTTTTATAATTGTTATAACCTCTCTTTTAATTCGTAGAGGATGCGAAGTAAAACAAAATCCTTTCCAATCAATCCTGGCTCAAAGTTATAGTACAAATTGGAGTAAGAAAGCTCGCTTAACAAAAGATTAAGAGATAAAAGAATGAAAAAACTTTGTTTGCGGATATAGGAGTCAGGATTTTCTTTCCTCTTTTTCAGTTTTTCACAGTAATTTTCTGTTATAAAAAAATTACTGTTTATGCGCGGGAACCGGTTATGTCGGGTTCGAATCCCGATCCCGTGATTGAGAGGTGGGAGCATGGCGAAATGGGTAGACGCAGCAAGCTTTAAAGTTTGTGGACATTATGATCGTGTGGGTTCGAATCCCTCTGCTTCCGTTAAGGGAATATGGCGAAAATGGTATACGCACTAGTCTTAGAAACTAGTACTTCGGTATGAGAGTTCAAATCTCTCTATTCCCATTATAATTTTAATAATAGAAAGGGATAAATATTTTATGAATAGTAATATAAAATTTTTTATAAATGAAGAAAAAAAAGTTATTGTTGCGGTTGCTGGATATAACGGAAAATATATACGAGGTATTGCTAAATGTTGTCCTGAAGATAATTTCGATATAGATCTGGGTAAATCTTTAGCGGCGGCCCGAGTGAATCTTAAAATTGAACGCGAAAAAGCTAAAAACGCAGAAGAGATTTTATCTGTAACCACCAGAACATTATCTCAAACAATGGATAATTTTAAAAATGCGGAAGAAAATTTATCTAAAAATGCTAAAATATTATCTCAAGCCATAGATAATTTTAAAGAAGCAGAAGAAAAACTATCTAAAACCACTAAAACATTATCTCAAACCATGGATAATGTTAGAAATGCTAATCAGAATGTTAAAGCGACAAAAACGCTTTATCAAAACGCCGAAAAAAAATTAAAAGCAATTGAAGATCATGCTTTATTATATACCTTTTGAT
>JAJQAI010000066.1 GCA_021203915.1 Prevotella sp.
ATATTCTAGTTTACAAAATTACTCATTCTTCACCAAAGGAGCAAATAAAACCTCAATAAATCGCGCAAGCCTTTGGTAGATAAAAAGAGTAGATAAAAAGAGTAATTTTTTTATTTCCTTGGATAGTAAACATTTTTGTTTTTTTCACGCAAATATTTGCTTTTGATTATCTAATTGTACACCTTTGCAAAAAATATTTTTTTAGAGGTTAGTCCTCATTAAAATGGATGGCAAATACATCAATAAAACCTAAAAGACTTCATCCACTTATGCTAGTGGGTACTGGTAGCGATGTCGGGAAAAGTGTACTTTCCACAGCCCTATGTCGTATATTTCTTCAAGATGGTTACTCTCCTGCCCCATTTAAGGCACAAAATATGGCACTCAACTCTTTTGTCACAAAAGATGGGCTTGAGATAGGACGTGCGCAGGCTGTTCAAGCCGAAGCCTGCTGTTTAGAGTTGGATGTTAATATGAACCCCATACTGCTAAAACCTAATTCCGACCACACTTCCCAGGTTATACTTATGGGTAAGCCTTTAGGAAATCGTCAAGCCTATTCTTACTATCAAAGTATTGATAGAGAAAATTTAAGAGAAATTGCTCAAAAGGCATTTTTAAACCTTTGCCAAAAAGGATATTCCCCGATTGTTATGGAAGGAGCAGGAAGTGTATCGGAGATAAATCTTAAGGCCACTGACATTGTCAATATGCCGATGGCCAAATTCGCTAAAGCTGATGTTATACTTATTGCAGATATTGATAGGGGTGGTGTTTTTGCCTCATGCTATGGTAGCATAATGCTACTAGAAAAAGAGTACCCTGGAATGATAAAAGGAATTATCATTAATAAATTTCGTGGTGATATACGCCTATTTGAAAAGGGAAGAAAAATGATGGAAGATATTTGCTTAGTACCTGTTTTAGGCGTTGTTCCCATGTTTAAAGATATTATAATAGATGCAGAGGATAGCTTAGAGATTAAGCAAAAAAGCAGAACTTTAATGTCTGGAAAGATAAACATTGCCGTTATACTTTTTAGACATATAAGCAACTTTACTGACTTTAGTATTCTAGAAATGGATGAGCGTGTAAACCTTTTTTATACCCTTGACGCTCTAGATGTAGAAAAGGCAGATATTATCATATTACCAGGTACAAAGTCAACGCTTGAAGATTTGCTTTTTCTTAGAAAAAAAGGTCTTGCAAAGGCTATAATTCATGCTCATGGTAAGGGTAAAAAAATAATGGGGATATGTGGCGGATTTCAAATGCTAGGACTTAAGGTAAGTGATCCTAATCATATTGAAGGCGAAATTGAGGGTCTTCCTGGACTTGGACTTCTACCTATAGAAACCGTAATGCAGGAAGAAAAGTTAACCCGTCAAAAAGAATTTACTTTTCGTGGCTCACTTTGCCATGGATACGAGATACATCAAGGAAGAAGCACACTAGAAGAGCCAATCATAGAAAACAAAAATTTAATAGGTACCTATATTCATGGTATTCTTGACAATAAGCCTATAATAGATTATCTTCTTAAAGATGTCGAATTAAAAAACACAAACCTAGATATCTATCAAGATGACTTTAAACAAAGGCAATACGACCTTTTAGCTGAGCACGTAAGAAAGTACGTAGATATAGAAAAAATTTATAAAATACTTCAAGAGTAATGATTCGAGGACATGGTGATGATGGTTGGTCATATAAGGATATTAGACTAAACTTTAGCTCTAATATATATACTAAGTTCGACCATAGTGGACTTAAACAATATCTTTCTTTACATCTAAAGGATATTACACATTATCCTAGGCCAAGGGCTATACCCCTAGAGGAAAAAATAGCGCAAAATCATGGACTTAACTCCCAAGAGGTTATAGTAACAGCTGGAGTTACTGAAAGCATCTATATGATAGCTAGGGCCTATAGTGAAAGTCATTCCTTTATTTTAAGTCCCACCTTTAAAGAATATGAGGATGCTTGCCTTCTAAGCCATCATAGGGTAACTATAAGAGAAACTCTTGATGATATCCCAGAGTATATAGAACTTTTGTGGCTTTGTAGTCCCAATAATCCAACCGGCCAATGTGTTGAAAAAAAAGATTTGTTAGAAAGGATAAAAAATCACCCAAACATTCTTTTTGTTTTAGATGCAAGCTACTCTTTTTATACTCTGCAAGAGCAGATTACCTTACATGAAGCTGTAAAGATCCCCAATCTTATAGTTCTTCATTCCATGACTAAAAGATATGGTATACCAGGACTTAGACTTGGCTACATGGTGGGTAATATACCTTTGATAGAATGTGTACGTAAATATCAAATACCTTGGACAGTAAACTCCTTAGCTCAAGAGGCTGGCCTATATTTAGAAGATAACAAAAAAGATTACTTGCTTCCCAAAGAAGAGCTCAACAAGGAAGCCAGGCGAGTTAGTAAAATATTAGAATCACTTGGAATTAAGGTATATCCAACATCTTGTCATATCTTACTTTGTCAGCTTAGAGAAGAAAAAGCATTAGAGCTTAAAGAGTATCTTGCTCAAAAGCATGGAATACTAATACGTGAAGCATCAAACTTTGACTTCCTTTCAAAAAGACATTTTAGAATAGCTGTTCAAGGAGTCAAAGAAGATAATATTCTTATTGATGCTATTAAACTATGGTTGAAAATATAAGCATTACAGCAATAGCACTTATCCTCGGGTGGATAATGGACCTAGCCTTTGGTGATCCAGAGACTTTACCCC
>JAJQAI010000008.1 GCA_021203915.1 Prevotella sp.
GCATAAATTTTTGAATTTAAATTAAAAAATATACATATGAATAGTAAAGAGTTAATGAACAAGGCAGCTGACAATATTAGAATTCTAGCTGCATCAATGGTTGAGAAGGCTAACTCTGGTCACCCAGGTGGTGCTATGGGTGGTGCAGACTTTATCAACGTACTATTTTCTGAATTTTTGGTATATGACCCAGATTGTCCAGAGTGGGCTGCCAGAGACCGCTTCTTCCTTGACCCTGGTCATATGTCACCTATGCTATATTCCGCTCTATGCCTTCAAGGTAAATTTACCCTTGAAGAACTCTCAGAGTTTCGTCAGTGGGGCTCCCCTACTCCAGGACATCCTGAAAGGAGTCTAAAACGCGGTATAGAAAACACTTCTGGACCACTTGGTCAAGGTCATACTTATGCTGCAGGGGCAGCCATAGCTCAAAAATTCCTTCAAGCACGTTTAGGTAAGGATGTACTTAACCATAAAATATACGCCTATATTTCTGATGGTGGCGTAGAAGAGGAAATCTCCCAAGGTACAGGTCGCTTAGCAGGAGTTCTTGGGCTTAACAACCTAATAATGTTCTACGACTCAAACGACATACAACTTTCCACTGAATGTAGTGTTGTTATGAAAGAAGACACTGCAGAAAAATACAAGGCGTGGGGTTGGAATGTGATGACAATTAATGGTAATGATGTAGATGAGATTCGTCAAGCTCTTCTTAAGGCCCAAACCGAACAGACTCGCCCAACACTTATAATTGGTAAGACAATAATGGGTAAAGGAGCCCTACGTGCTGACGGGACAAGCTATGAACACTGTATTTCAACTCATGGAGCTCCCCTAGGAGGTGATGCCTATATAAATACTATTAAGAATTTAGGTGGGGATGCTCAGAATCCATTCCAAATATTCCCTGAGGTTAAAAATTTATATGCTCAACGCTCTCAAGAGTTAAAAGCTATAGTTAAAGAGCGTCATGCTTTAGAGGAGTCTTGGGCTAAAGCTAATCCCCAAAAGGATAAGCTAATGAAAGAGTGGTTCAGTGGCAAAGCTCCTAAAGTTGATTGGAGTGTACTTACCCAAAAGGAAGGTAGTGCTACTCGTGCAGCATCTGCTGCTTGTCTTGGCGTATTAGCCGAACAAGTTCCAAATATGATATGTGCTTCTGCCGACCTTTCCAATAGCGATAAGACTGACGGATTCCTTAAGAAGACAAGATCTCTTATGAAGGACGACTTTGGTGGAGCTTTCTTCCAAGCTGGTGTAAGCGAACTTACAATGGCTTGCATGTGCATAGGAATGCACCTTCATGGTGGTGTTATTCCTGCATGCGGAACATTCTTCGTGTTCTCAGACTATATGAAGCCTGCAGTACGTATGGCAGCCTTAATGGAAGTTCCAATCAAGTTTATATGGACTCACGATGCTTTCCGTGTAGGTGAAGATGGTCCAACCCATGAGCCTGTTGAGCAAGAGGCTCAAATAAGACTTATGGAGAAAATAAAGAATCATCATGGGAAGGATGGCCTACGGGTTTTCCGTCCTGCAGATGCCGATGAGACAACAGTATGTTGGGCAATGGCTATGGAGAACACAGAAACCCCTACTGCTCTTATTTTCTCACGTCAAAACATAGCAAAGCTTCCTCAAGGAAACTCCTACGAACAAGCTAGAAAAGGTGCTTACATTGTAGCTGGCTCAGATAAAGACTTTGATGTAATCTTACTAGCTAATGGCTCTGAGGTATCAACTTTAGTAGCTGGAGCAGAACTCCTTAGAAAGGATGGAATAAAAATCCGTATCGTAAGTGTACCTAGTGAGGGACTATTCCGCTCTCAAGATAAGAGCTATCAAGAGGCAGTTATTCCTAAAAATGCTAAGGTTTTTGGTATGACAGCAGGCCTACCCGTTACCCTTGAAGGTCTTGTTGGTGCTAATGGAAAGGTCTTCGGTATGCCAAGTTTCGGTTTCTCTGCCCCCTATAAGGTACTTGATGAAAAACTTGGCTTTACTGCTCAAAATGTATATAATCAAGTTAAGGATTTTTTGAAATAACTCTAAGGTTTGCTTCAAAAAAAGCCCTAAAAAAGCGTTAAAGCTACTATTTTGTTGATAAAAACGTTTTTATAAGGGCTTTTTCATTGTAAGCATTAATTTAAATAGGCACCCAAAGAACAAAATACACACTAAAAATATGGCAAGAAGTTTTTTCAGCAGTTTCGCCCGCTCATTTATAAACCAAATAGGGCGCGATAGTGGAAAAGTTGTAAGTAATTCTATATATGGAGATCGCCATGCTACACCTATTCGCCATGTGGGTGGTGGTGCTGCTGCTGCCTCTAGTATATCATTAGAGGACGTCCCTATAGAGAAAGCCGTGGTTCGTCAAAATATTGAGGTTGGTAATTGGACAATAGCGTTTTATCTTTTTTTAGGCATTAGCATCATCTTTATTGGTCCAATTCTTCTTATCTTTAATGGCATAAAACGTTTATCACGCAAAGAAATAAGGATTAAACGACTTATTTCTGATGAGATATATCAACCCGATGAGATGGAAGGAAAAGAAAAGGTGTTTGTGGGTAATGAGACATACATAAAAAAGGAAAAATCACCATCGACTCAGCATGAAATGGAGGTTGACCATAGGATTGGACGTATATATTTAATTGCTGGGATACTATTTTTATGCTTTGATATTTTCATGTACCTGTCTCTTATACCCATAT
>JAJQAI010000192.1 GCA_021203915.1 Prevotella sp.
CATACTGTCGAATATCACGGGGAAAACCTTCTTGCTTTCTATAAGGAAAAAAATGAAGAAAAAACTCTTGAAACCTTCAGTCCTCAAGAGTGGATGAAAAAACTCTTAACTTTAGAGGACAGCGACTTAGCCCTATCCTCTAGTAGCGATCCTATTATGGATATATTAGTATCAGCTTTTTGCTCCCTTATGGTTTTAGCTCAAAAGCTAGATGAAAAACCTCAAGAGGAACAATTTGAAAAGGTAAATTCTTGTAGCGAAACTCATAGTATAGATTTAAAAAGCATAGTTCCAAAGTTTGAAAAAATTTGCCTCTTAGCAAAAGATGGTAAGTGTTTTTTAAGCATTAGGGATGATGGAAAAAACTATAGCCTACAGCTTAACTCTATAGATTTAAACCTTCTTAAAAGTATAGTTAATGATGAAGAGCTTTCAAAAGATGAGCAAGCAGGGAAAATATCCTTAATGGTTAACGAAAAGATAAACTCTTTAAGGCTCGAGGCTTTAACTTCTAAAAACTTTAATGATATATCTATGGAGCAGGAGCAGAGTCAGAATCTAAAGATTAGATGATTATATAACCTTTAAAAAAAATATTAATAAGTATGATTAAAATTATTACATGTCTAACGGGCGAGGTCTTTAAAGAGGCTAAGAGCTTTAAAACAAAAGATGGTAAAGAAGTAACAACCATTTCTTTTAAGACTATGGTAGAGTCTCAGCAAAAAAATTTAGAAAAAAAGAGTGTGATCATTTCGGCTTCAAAAGAAGGTGAGGCTAAAGATTTATACGCCTTTAAGCCGGGGGATAGAATTAAAGCAAAAGGGATAATAAGTGTAAGGAAAAAAGAGGGAAAAATTTTTCTTAACCTAGCATTAGAGGATATTAAATCCTCTGAAAAAGAAGAAGATAAGATTTCAGGGGAGATGGAATTCCGAGGTATAGTAGGCAAAGAGGTTATAGAGAGCTTTGATAAAAACAAGCGTCCCTTTGTGGCTTTTTCTGCTTACTCAAGCTACCTTAAAGATAAGGAGCGTCAGTACGTCTGGGTGCACTTTATCCAGTTTGAGGCAAAACGAGAGAAGTTCTTATGTCCAAAGGCAAAGGTGCAGATTTTAGGTGTTGCTGAAATAAAGTATTATAGGGAGACAATCGACCTTCACTGTAGAATTAGCAAAATAAAACCCTGGGAGCCAAAGCTATCAGGGGATGATTCCTTAATAGAAGAAGAAACAGAAGGTCTTGAGTTTTAAGGGGCCCTACCCTTTTATTTAAAAGTAAGGATAAGGTAAATAAAAAAAAGAATCAATAAAATAAATTAGTTTTTATGGCACAAGAAGTAAATAGAAATTATCAGGCTGAGGCAACAGAGCATGCTCTTGACAAATTTGCCGAGATGATGATAGAAAAAATTGAGAGTATAGATAGGGATTGGACAAAACCCTGGTTTACAGAATCAGCTAGGCAGTGGCCAAGAAACCTTTATGGCAGAAAGTACAATGGTTCAAACGCCTTAATGCTAATGATGCATCAGGAAAAACAGGGGTACCAACTACCAGTTTACGGAACCTTTGATGCCCTACAGCGTCTAAACTATCAAGGAAAAGCAGAGGAGCTAGCTCTTCCTAGTGTTACGGTTAATAAGGGAGAAAAATCATTCCCTGTAATGCTCACCACCTTTACTGTCGTTAATGATGATACGAATGAAAAAATAAAGTATGATGAGTACAAAAAGTTATCCCGGGAAGATCAAGCTAGATTCAAAGTCTTCCCAAAGACTCAGGTCTATAGAGTCTTTAATGTAGCTCAGACAAACTTAGAGACAGCTCGTCCTATGTTATATGCTCAGCTAAAAGAAGGGTTAGACTTTAAGAAGCCTTTTACTAGAGAGGGTCTACAATTAGATTTTCCTGCTATAGACGAAATGATTAAAAAGGATTTATGGCACTGCAAAATTAATCCCGAAAAACAAGACTGCGCTTTCTACGATATCCGTAAAGATGAAATCACAGTTCCCATGAAAGAGCAGTTTAGAGATAACGAATCGTTTTATGGAACTCTATTCCACGAGATGACACACTCTACAGGGGCTGAGAAGCGACTAAATCGCTTTGATGAAAATAAAGGCTGGGGAACATCTAATAACTTCTATGCTCGTGAGGAGTTAGTAGCCGAAATGGGGGCAGCCCTAATAGGTAGTAAATACGGACTTAAAAAGCATTTAAAGGACGATAGCGCTAGTTACCTTAAGTCATGGCTGGATTCACTTAAGGAGGATCCAAAATACATTAAGACAGTCTTAGATGATGTACGTAAGGCTACTTACATGGTAGGACAAAGAGTCGACCTTATTCAAGGTCAGATTGATTCATACCAGGCTAAAGAAGGACACTCTAAGGATTATCCTGAAACGTATGATATTAACCAAGACGAAAACTCCTTAGAGGTAAAACATTCTGAGAAGGAGAAAAATGAAAAGGAAAGAAATGAAAAAGCTACTAGGGAAATAGCAGCAAAAGGATTTCGAAGATGATTGACTTTTTTTAAGTTAAGACTTAAAAAATGCTATAGGGCTATAGGGAGAATACTCCTTATCGCCCTCATGTATATTGGGATTTTTTGGTGGCCAAAAAAGAGAGTTTGGACTAAATTTAGCTTTTTTAAAGTGAATGGTATTTAATTATAGCAGTATATGTGCCTTGGCTTTGAATTAACCTTATATCCAATATATAATAAAACGTATAAATTA
>JAJQAI010000232.1:0-1549 GCA_021203915.1 Prevotella sp.
TGTATAAGAAAAGATGATCTTTTTTTAAAGGTTAAAGCCTAAAAAAACGGTAGACATTTTTTATTTTTTGCCTACCGTTTTAATATCGAAAAAAGTTTACTTAACTTCTTATAGGGGTAAAATGCTCCTTGTTGTTGTGGAGGAGAATTCGTCACGAGCCTGAGATATTATATCTTGAGGTATTTCATCGCAACGTTGATAAACTGATACTTCTGAAGAATCATCCTTAGCTGTCCAAGTCATCGTTGTATTATCAAAGCCTGTAACTATGTAATCATGATTCCATGCGCCATTATCAAAATCATATTTACCACTTATAACATCACCAACGTAGTCATCCTTTTCTATTGAAAAACTACCGGTAATGCATCTAGCATACATACTATCAAAGTTCTGATACATTTTGAAAGTCTTATAGCTCCTATCAAAATCGATATAGCAATAAACACTACCTGTAAGCTCTTGACCATTCCACTGGGTTAGTTGCCATGTCCCATGAATGGTTGTAGAGGTAAATGCTACAGTCTCTACCTTTTCATCGTCATCGTCACTACATGAAGTGAGATTAAATGCTATAACTAAGAGCAGTATCGCTCTAAAAATTGTTTTTATCCTTGTTTCCATGATAACTTTTTTTCTTTGCGTTATTGCTCATTTATAGCCATCCATTACTATTAGCAGAAGAACGAACAGTAATTGTAAAGGTTTGTGTTGCACCATTACTTACCGTTAGAGTTGCCGTTGTAGTTCCAGCAGCAACACCTGTAACATTAACCTTTGTTCCACTTACTGTTACTGTGGCAATTGAGCTGTTAGCTACTGTACATTGATATGAGAGGCTTTCACCATTAAGGAAGTAATTAGCCATATCGGTAGTTACATTCTTGCCCGGAGCTACGTATACGTTTGGAACTTTCATATCCGTGCCTGCACCAGCTATAGCATTAAGCAGGGCTCCAGCATTAGGAAGTTTACCCATCTTTCCACGGAACTTACTAAGTTCAACGCGCATTGCGGTATATCCCATAGCTGTTGGATTGTTATAATACACCTTTTCTTCCTCGTCAATATAGTACTGATCCAAATCAGTAGCAGTTGACCTCATTAACTCAATGAATTCTTGAGCTTGGAAGTGACGACGCATCTTATGAGCATAGGATAGACCTAAAGCAGCAACACCAACAGCATGTGGGCAGGCCATAGAAGTTCCTTCATAATAAGCATATGTTGGACCTTGACCATCAAGACCTGGGATTGTTGAAAGTATTAGACCTTGTGCTATAGAATAGTCATATTCATCATAGCTTTTACCTGGCTTACAATAGTACCAACTATCTCCTCCTGGAGTTGAAAAATCAACCTCAGAGCCATAATTGGTATATGAGGCAGGAGAAAAGTCTGCAGCTAAACCAGATACTGATACACACTTAGAATATGCTGCAGGGAATGATGACATAGCTGCAAATTCGTTTCCAGAGGCAAATATAGCAAGACCACCATCAATTACTCCATTAGGAGAGCCTGCATTTTGAATGAAATAGTCTAAAGA
>JAJQAI010000232.1:1649-2745 GCA_021203915.1 Prevotella sp.
ACTCCAATACCATTGTTATTAACAGCAGCTATTGTGCCGGCGATATGTGTGCCGTGACCAATATCATCAACGTCGGAGTAAGTAATAGTTCCTCTATCTCTTACGAAATTGTATCCATACTTATCATCCTTATATCCGTTGCCGTCAGCATCACGGTTAGCACCAAACTCTTCACCTTCATTTACCCACATATTGCCGGCTATATCAGGATGGTCATACATTATACCATCATCAACAACACCAACAATAATAGCGGAGTCACCAGTACATATCTTCCAAGCCTCTTCACAACCAACATCACAACCGGCCATTACCTTTGCATATTGGTTATCATCCTCACCACCTACAAAGTCGTAATTTCCACGATTGATATATCCCCATTGGTATGGAAGCATAGGATCGTTGAAAATAAAATCTTCGCTAGCGCGAGTTTTCGCCTTTTGAGATATTTTTTGGATATCCTCCTGAGTTAAAACCCTAGGCTGTCTATCTGGACTAGTTTGGCGATGAATAGGTGTATTACATTGTACTTTGGAGATTTCTCCTAGTTTCTTTAAATTCTTAACCGCCTCTTTAAGATCTACACCCTCATCAAAATGTACGATATACCATAGATGTAGACCTGCTTCACGGGTGCGCTCTTCGTGACGAGTATCTATAGGAAATACACGCTCAAAGCTATATGCTCCAAGAATATCTAAAACCTCATCAGTCGATGGTATCCCAGAGCGTGTATGAACTACGTCTTCTGAACTACGAGTTAAGAAAGTCTCATCCAAAATATCGGTCATCTCGGGGGAGAACTTTATTAAAAGTTCACCAGAGAGTGCATCTTGAGGTATTTGTATCTCTGTAGCCTCATCCACGGATGCTATACTTTCAAAATCTTGGTCAGTACATGAGATTGTAGCAAGGGCGAGTAACATCACCCAAATATATGATTTCTTCATCTTTTTCTCACGTTATAGTTGTTATTTCTTTTTTTTACTCATCCCACCACTCATCATCATAGGTATACTTAGCCTCATAAAGAGGATAAACCTCATAGAAGTAAGTGTATGAAGATGGTTGATTATCGAACTTCACTAATTTACCA
>JAJQAI010000059.1 GCA_021203915.1 Prevotella sp.
TAGAAGTTGCAAAAGGATATTTTTTGGAA
This sequence comes from Prevotella sp., assembly GCA_021203915.1. GTDB lineage: Bacteria > Bacteroidota > Bacteroidia > Bacteroidales > Bacteroidaceae > Prevotella. The sequence goes on from JAJQAI010000059.1 coordinate 30, forward strand.
ATTGAACAAATTTTTCATATCTTCACCGAAACAAAGAAAGTAAGGTTATGGCACACTGGTTATTTTACCTTTGAAAAAAGTCCGAGCAAATATTTTAGTAGGTATGCAAGTGCAATTGAGAGTATTAGGTATACCACTATTCCAGAGTAAACATAACCCCGATGGGACATACTAATAACTATTTCTCTAGCTATTGGGTGAACAACAAATAGTGCTGCAGAAATTCCTCCGGCCCAAACAAGTGGAGGTAACAGCTTTTTAGGTAAGAGTTTTATTGTTGCCACTGCACCAGTTACAATAAAAAGTGGAACCCAAAGCCATGACCAAAATGTTAAAGACCCAAAAAGAACTACTGCTAAAGAAACAATAACTATTCCGATATATGCAGCATTTCCTAAAGGGATTCCATAGCGTGCATATAGTATTCCAAAGCCAAATGGCAACATACTTCCTATAAAGTTATATCTTAGACGGTTAAGAGTTTCTTGTGGAAGATCTCCACCGGGAAAAGCAAGCATTTGTAACAGCCAACAAACAAGGATAAATGCAATAACAAAGTATGAAGACCTTTTATATAAAAACAAACGATAAATTATATAAAGTTGTAACATTAAACCAAAGAACCAATATGGACCTGGTTTTATTATAGCACTTGGATTTGGCAAAACGTTTATATACATAAGAAGTTGAGCTACGATACGTGAAAAAGTGTAGCCATGATATCCTTGCGTATGTAAATAACTAACAACTATAAAGCCTATAAACCCAAGAAACATTAAACTTAGGAGCTTTTTATAGTGAGAAAGAATAAAGCTTATGTTTCCTACCCTTTTAGACGAAGCATCTTCATACTTACAAACAAGCCCATAACCACTAGCAAACAAAAAGATTGGAACCCCATAATGTCCGAAAAAAGACATAATATGAACAAAAAGATTGGTGTCTAGGCTCAAGAGCTTATCCATAAACTGATGAGGTTTCCAGGGCCCAAAAGTATACTCATTTTCCTTAACTGCAAACTTTAGGAAATGGCAATAATTATGTAGCACTATTAAAAAAATAGCTATACCTCGAAGCGCTTTACATTCTTTCTGGTCAAGAAGATTACTCCTCATCGTCGTCTTTTGCCATTACCTTATCATAATCAACTGTTTCCTTGATTATTCTTGGGCGTTTATAGTTATAATTTGGACTTATCAAATTTAGTTCATCTCTATAGTATGGAGAACTTATTCCGGCAAGGTCTAGTAGCATAAAAGGTAGAGCATCAGTCATAAAAGGTCTATCTTTACTTACTAAAATATCGCTATAAACATTTAGATGTTTTACCATATATTCATGCGAGCACCATACCCAAAATGGTATATCAAATTCATTTTTTGCTAGATGCGGGGTTATTTCTGCCGAGTGCATCCTGCCATAAAAACGAAGATCTCCATCAAAGCACTCCTCCCCGTGGTCTGGAACATATATTACAAGGGCATCATCATCCTCAAAGCGAGTAATTATAGCATCAACTATTGAGTCATTATAAAGTGTTGCATTATCGTAAGAAGAAAGAACTCTTAAGTCCTTTGCTCTTAAATCCGGACGAAAGTAACCCTCTGGGGTAAAATGCTTCCTCGATTTAGGATAACGAGATTGATAATCCACATGCTGTCCTAAAAGATGAAGAATAATTAAGTTTCTATCCTTTTTTGTCTTCAAAATAGTATCCAAATCCGCTAAAAGATTTTCATCAAAGGGATGAAGCAAGGGGTTTCTTTCGTCGAACATAGCATGGTTTAATTTTGGGTTATTTAAAAAGAAACCACCACTAAAATCATAAACTGCCTCTTTAGCTTTAGGTAGGAACTGATTAGTTAGAAATGTTACATGGTAACCCGCCTGACGAAAGATTTCAGGAAACAGCGGATAATCACACCATTCTCCCTTGTCTCCAACAACATAAGTTGAAAACATCAACTTAAATACAAAGCTTGTAAGATTCCAGGGCGCAATAACATCACTAAAAGGTATTAGCTCACCACGAAGGAAACGCTCATTCTGTCGTGGAGTAGTATTTTTTTCATAGCCATAAAGGCTAGCGTGATGACGGTTATAACTCTCCCCTATTATTAGCACTATATTATCGCTCTTAAAAGAGCAACTATCAACCATATGTTTGTTGATATTCTTAGTTAGCTTTCTTATTTGTTTTTCAGCTAGTGAGTTAGCATAGATACTAAATGCTAGGCGATATACGGGTTGATAAAGTATGGCCTTATCCTCACGGGTTAGTTCATGTTCTACCTCCCCGATGTTATCAAAGGTCATAAGACGAATGAAAGCCGTTTTATTTTTAAAAACAGCAATGCCCGAAAGAATAAAAGCTATAAAAAGTAGCAAGCCGAATAGCCCCATGTACCACGTAGGGGTTTTTGAAAAAGAAAAGCTGATCCTGTGGGATAAAAACCTAGCCCATATAATGTGAAGAATAAGCAAAATAATCACCCAGCCCATAGAGCTAAAGATAACATCTAAAGAAAGGTAAGAAGTAAAAAACTCTTGAACCTCTCTTGAGTTAGTCTCTATCAAAAGCAGTAGCATTGTAGGGGTTATTGTTGAGCCGAGTTTTATAAAACAATAAAAGTCCACAATGGCTGAAAAGTAAGCTATAAAGTATATAACTCTTTTAACCCAAAGCCTAAGCTTCTTAGGAAGAAGGCAAAGAATAATTGCTAAAAGATAAACATCAAAGAAAAGCTCTACTGGGGCTAAGGCATAACCTTTATAATGGGAAGCATTGGGTACTAAAGCTTGAGAGCAAATAATACCCAGAACATACATAAAAACAATAAATGATGCACATTCTTTAACGGGTCTAAATGCCCACTGAAATATAATACTAATCTTTTTCAAACTTCCTATCTTTTTTGTAGAGTTAACGATAGAGCCCACGCGAGGAAATTATATCTAAAACTTTTTTGGGTACAAGCTCTTTTATTGATTCGTTTCTTAAAATCTTTTCTCTTACTAAAGTACTGCTAATATTGATAAGTTCCATATCAACTAGGCTAACATTTTTTGGTAGATTTTCCTTTACAATCTTAACCCCTAAACGTGGATATATAACAATCTCATAAAGGGAAAGTATTGTTTCTGAGTGATACCACTTTTCAAATTGTGCCCAATTATCTGCTCCCATAAGAAGAACAAGATTCTCATGTGGATTTTCTTTTGATAAAGCCTCTAGGGTCGTTAAAGTATAAGAGGGACGAGGAAGCTTAAATTCAACATCTGAAGCTTCCAAACCAGGGTAATCTTCCAAGGCCACTTTTACCATCTCAAGCCTAATGTTTTCTTTTAGCAGACCATCCTCACGCTTAAAAGGGTTTTGCGGAGAAACCACAAACTTTACCTTATCTAAATTTGCTTTTTCAAGTAAACTTAATGCTAAACTTATATGAGCGTTATGAATGGGATTAAAAGAACCCCCAAAAATACCTATGCGCATAAAAAGGATTGTTAATCCTTAAAAAGGAAATCTCTTACTAGCTTTAGGGCCTCTTCTTCTGCCCTTTCTAAAACGTCATTAACTATTACGTGGTCAAATTTTGGTGCAAAGGAAAGTTCATAAGAAGCTTTGGAGAGCCTTTCGGCAATCACCTCGGGCGAATCTGTTGCTCTTTTTTCTAACCTTAAGCGTAGCTCTTCAATTGATGGGGGCTGAACAAAAACGGCTAAAGCTCTTTTTCCATAGTGCTCTTTAATAGCACAACCTCCTTTAACGTCAACATCAAAGATGACATTCTCTTTCTTTTTTAGCTTTTCATCAACATGGGATCTTAAAGTACCATAGTATCTATCCTTATAGACCTCTTCGTACTCTAAGAATTCTTTTTTTTCGATTAAAGAGCGAAATTCCTCTGGTGTAACGAAGTGATACTCTACACCATCACGCTCATTTCCACGAGGAGCCCTGCTTGTGCATGAGATACTAAAACTTAAGTTTAATTCCTCATGAGACATAAGGGAATTTATTATGGTTGTTTTGCCGCTTCCACTTGGTGCTGAGAATATAATCAATTTACCTTCCATTACCTTTAAAAAATTTTTACAGGACGTTTAGAACTTGCTCTTTTATTTGCTCTAGTTCGTCTTTCATCCTTACTACCATATTCTGCATCTCAGCTTGGTTGCTCTTACTTCCGGTGGTGTTTATCTCCCTACCCATTTCTTGAGCTATAAAACCGAGTTTTTTCCCTTGTCCTATGCCCTCATCCATAGTCTTACGGAAGTATGTTATATGATTGGCTAGACGTTGCTTTTCCTCAGAAATATCAAGCTTTTCAATGTAGTATATTAGTTCCTGCTCAAGGCGGTTCTTATCATATTCTACCTCGGGTATTAACTTAAGTCCCTCAACAATCCTTATGCGGATTTTTTCAACCCTAGCAGTCTCAAGATGCTCAATATCCAAAAGTAGTTGGCTTATATTGTCAAGTTTTTCAGAGAAGGTCTTCGCTAGGGCCTGGCCTTCTTGAATTCTAAATGCTACTAATTCAGATAAAGCCTCATCGATGGCTTTACTAACTTTTTCCCATTCTTCTTCATCTAAATTAAAGGTTTCAACCTTTGTCAAAACATCTGGCATACGAAGAAGTAGTGGGAACCATTCCGTGGGCTCTGGAATAGATGTTTCTTTAGAAATTGCCTTTATCTGCTTATAATAGGCACTGACAAGTTCAGAATTAATTGGGACGGCATTTTGCGCAGAGTCTTTTTCTATCCATAGAAAAAGGTCTATCTTCCCACGAAGAAGAGCAGAAGAAATCCTCTGACGGATTTCCATTTCTTTTTCACGATAAAGTGGTGCTAGACGTACTGATAAATCTAGGGCTTTTGAATTCAAAGACTTTATCTCAACGTACACTTTTTTATCCTCTAGTTGAGCTATAGCTCTACCATATCCGGTCATTGATTGTATCATAATCTGGAAGTAGTTAAATTTGTGCAAATGTAGCAATAATAAGAAAAAAAAGAGTACTTTTGGGGCGTTATTTATTAGCATTTACTTCTCAAGATGTCATGCATTCTGAATATTGAGACGAGCACTAGCGTATGTTCTATTGCTTTAAGCCAAGATGGACAGTGTCTACTTTCAAAAGAAGACCATAGCGGTTACAGTCACGCTGAGAAACTAGGCTCTTTTGTTCAAGAAGCGATCTCATTTGCAGATAGTCATCTGATTCCCCTTGATGCGGTGGCTGTAAGTTCTGGCCCAGGCTCTTACACAGGGTTACGCATAGGAGTATCTATGGCAAAGGGAATTTGTTATGCAAGAGACTTAAAGCTTATTGCAATTCCAACCCTTGAGGTCTTAACAGTTCCTATTCTACTTGGAGATGAAGTAGAAGATGATACACTTTTATGCCCCATGATAGATGCTCGCCGCATGGAGGTGTATGCTGCCATTTATGATAGAAGACTTACTCAAGTAAGAGAAATAAGAGCTGACGTAGTGGACGAAACAACATATAGAGAGTACCTTGAAAAAGGTAAGGTTTGTTTTTTTGGTAATGGGGCAAGTAAGTGTAAAGAATTTCTTGCTAGTCCTAACGCAACGATAATTAAAAACATAGAGCCACTAGCTAAGAATATGTTTCCACTAGCAGAAAAAAGAATTGCTCAAAACAAAACAGAAGACGTTGCCTACTTTGAGCCTTTTTATTTAAAGGACTTTGTAACAAAACCGGCAAAAAAACTTCTTTAAAAGAAAAGAATAAAAAACTTTTTCTCTTTATGAATATTGAAGGATTAGATTACAACACTCAACGAGATAAACTTGTACTACCGGAATATGGACGTGAGGTACAAAAGATGGTGGAATATGCCACTAATCTAAAAACAAAAGCTGAGCGTCAGCGATGTGCTGAGACTATTATTTGCATAATGGAAAGAATGTTTCCACAAAGCAAAGAAAACGTAAATCATCGTCGTAAGCTATGGGATCATCTAGCTATAATAAGTGATTTTAAATTAGATATTGACTATCCGGTAGATATCAGCGAGGCTAAACACATAAGCGAAAAACCAAGTGCCCTAGGGTACCCAAAAGGGGAAAATCCCGTTAAGCATTATGGCAGTCTTGTCTTTGAACTTTTAGGGAAATTAAAAGACATGCCAGAGGGTAAGGAAAAAGATGAATTAATTCGTCTTACAGCAAACCAAATGAAGCGCAATTTGGTACAATGGTCACATGGGTCTTCAGAGGACGAAAAAGTTGCTGATGATGTTGAAAAACTAACCGATGGTAAGGTTAAGATTGATATGAAAGCCTTTAAGTTCAACGTTGGGAACCTTAAGGAACCTATAGAAAGGCGTAGAAAGAAAAAGAATTAATTTTACCAACCCTTTTTAGGTCAACATGGAATCATTCGTTATTGAAGGCGGACACTCGCTAAGCGGAACAATAACCCCACAAGGGGCTAAAAATGAAGCACTTGAGGTTATTTGTGCCAGTCTACTCACAAGTGAGAGTGTAACAATATCAAACATCCCCGATATACTTGATGTTAACAATATTATTGCCTTAATCAAAGATATAGGAGTTAAGGTAGAAAAACTAGGGGATGGCACCTATAGATTTTGTGCCGAGAAGATTGACTTAAATTACCTTGAGAGCGATGAGTTCGTTCGCAAATGTGCTTCGCTAAGAGGTAGCGTTTTAATGATTGGTCCTCTGCTTGCACGCTTTGGTAAGGCTATACTTACTCAGCCCGGTGGAGATAAGATAGGAAGACGTCGTCTTGACACCCATTTCTTAGGATTTAAACATTTAGGGGCTACCTTCTCTCATAATGATGAAAGGAAAACTTTCGAGATAATAGGAAAAAATCTAAAGGGTAGCTATATGCTACTGGATGAAGCCTCAGTAACGGGTACGGCCAATATAATTATGGCCTCTGTTATAACCCCTGGGACTACGACGATATACAACGCTGCATGTGAGCCTTACGTTCAACAGCTATGCCACATGCTAAACCATATGGGAGCACGTATTAGTGGTATTGGCTCAAATCTTTTAACCATTGTAGGCGTTAAATCCTTACATGGCACTCTTCATAAGGTCTTACCCGATATGATTGAGGTAGGCTCTTTTATCGGGATGGCTGCCATGGTAGGAAAAGGTATACGCATAAAGGATGTTTCGCTAAAAAATCTAGGAATTATTCCAGATACTTTCCGTCGTTTAGGTATAAAAATTGAAGTAGAAGATGACGACCTTATTGTACCACGTCAGTCTCATTATGAGATAGAGTCCTTTGTTGATGGGTCTATAATGACATTTTCTGATGCACCATGGCCTGGTCTTACACCCGATCTTCTATCAGTACTTTTGGTTGTTGCCACACAAGCTAAAGGTAGCGTTCTTCTTCACCAAAAAATGTTTGAAAGCCGTCTTTTCTTTGTGGATAAACTTATTGATATGGGGGCTAACATCATTCTTTGCGATCCCCATCGAGCAGTTGTAATTGGTCATGACCACAGGGTAAGACTACGTGCCGGACGTATGAGTAGCCCAGATATTAGGGCCGGAATAGCTCTACTTATAGCAGCGCTAAGTGCCTCTGGAGTCAGTAGAATAGAAAACATAGCTCAAATAGATCGTGGATATCAAAATATTGAGGCACGTTTAAATGCACTAGGAGCCAAGATAGAAAGGCAAAATGATTAAACTAGAGGAGGTTTCAAAAGTAGGTCACATTGGAAAGCCACACGGAATTAAAGGTGAGGTTACTATGGTGTTTTCAAATGAGGAAACAGCTAATGCCTTATTTGATTCGGATATAGAATATCTAATACTTATGATTGACGGAATTTTAGTTCCTTTTTTTTGGGAAGAAATGCGCTTAACGTCAAAGTGTGGAGCCTTGCTTAAATTTACGGATATCGATACAATAGAAAGAGCAAAATCCTTTACTGGCCTTGATGTATTCTTACCTAACGATATCCTAGAGGATCTTCCGCTAGAAGCTTCAATTAAATCCCTTATTGGCTTTAAAGTTTATGAGGATAAAAAAGAAGAGTTATTGGGAGAGATTTCTTCTATTGATGATACTACAGAAAACGTTCTTTTTATAGTTACAACACCTAAAGAAGAGACACTCTTAATACCTGCCAATAAAGATCTTATAACAAAAATAGATACTTCAAATCATTACCTAAAGGTTACAATACCTTTAGGCTTGCTCGAGATAAACGACTAAATTTCTTTAAATGAAGAAGCAAATAGCGATACTTGGTTCAACGGGCTCTATAGGCACACAGGCTTTAGAGGTTATATCTGAGCACCCTAATGATTTTGAGGTTTATTGCTTAACGGCTGGCAGTAACTATAAAAAACTTGCTCTTCAGGCCAAAAAGTTTAGCCCCTCTTCAGTTGTGATTGCAGATGAGGAAAAATATAATGAGCTAAAAGATTTATTAAGTGACCGCCCGGACATTAAAGTCTATGCCGGAATGAAGGCAATAGAGGAAATCGTGGAAGCTACTCCTATTGACATGGTTTTGGCTGCAATGGTTGGTTTTTCAGGCCTTAGTCCTACAATACATGCTATAAAAGCAGGAAAGAAAATCTGCCTAGCCAATAAGGAAACACTCGTTGTAGCAGGAGAGCTTATCTGTAGACTTGCAAACGAAAACCGCTCCCCTATTATTCCTGTGGATAGCGAGCATTCTGCAATCTTCCAAAGCCTAAGTGGTGAGGGTGATAATAAAATAGAAAGAATATTTTTGACCGCCTCGGGTGGACCATTTCGAAACTTCTCTTTAGAAGAGTTAGAAAAAGCAACTGTAAAAGACGCTCTAAAGCATCCCACTTGGCAAATGGGAGAAAAGATAACAATAGATAGTGCCACAATGATGAATAAAGGTTTTGAGGTTATTGAGGCTAAATGGTTGTTTGGTGTAAATCCAGAAAAAATTGAGGTCCTCATTCATCCCCAAAGTATTCTTCATAGCGCCGTTGAATTTTCAGATGGATCGGTTAAGGCTCAATTAGGTGTTCCTGATATGCGCTTGCCAATTCAATATGCTTTCTCTTATCCCGATAGACTCTCTCTTGAAGGTAAACGTCTTGACCTTCTTAAGCAACCGCTTGAATTCTTTAAGCCTGATGTGAAGAAATTCCGTTGTCTTTCTCTAGCCTTTAAGGCGATATCCTTGGGTGGTAATATGCCATGCATTTTAAATGCAGCAAATGAAGTAGTAAACAAAGGGTTTTTAAGAAACGAATGTAGCTTTTTAAAGATGGCCGAGATAATTGAAAAGACAATGGAAAAAGTGCCATTTATAGCCTTTCCCTCATATGAGGAGCTTATCTTAACTAACTCCGAGGCAAGGCAAAGAGCTAGTGAATTACTTAATTAATTTTTGACTTTAGAAAAATACGACAAATAAACTTTTTATGGAAATATTTTTGATAAGACTTCTCCAATTCATATTAGCAATATCTATTTTAATATTGCTACATGAGGGTGGACACTTCTTTTTTGCTAAACTTTTTGGTGTAAGAGTAGATAAATTTTACCTTTTCTTTGACCCTTGGTTTCATCTTTTTGAGTTTAAACCAAAAAATAGTGATACTACATATGGCATAGGATGGCTTCCCCTTGGAGGATACTGCAAAATCGCAGGAATGATAGATGAGTCCTTCGATACTGAGCAAATGAAGCAGCCAGAGCAACCTTGGGAATTTAGAGCCAAACCTGCCTGGCAACGTTTACTAATAATGATTGGTGGTGTTCTTGTCAACTTCCTTTTGGCTTTGTTCATATATTCAATGGTTTTGTTTAAGTGGGGAGATTCCTACATACCTATTGAAAACATGGATATGGGCTTTAAGTTCAACTCTATGGCTAAGGATATGGGCTTTAAAGACCACGATATACTTATTGGAACAGAGGATAAAACCTTTGATAAGTACGATGTTGATATGTATCGAGCTATAGCTGATGCTAAAGAAGTTAGGGTAAAGCGTGATGGAAAACAGGTTGTAGTACCACTTAAAGAAGATTTAAGTCTTCTTACCATGGTAAAGGCTGACCCAATATTTGCTCGTCCATTTATCCCCGCAGAAATAGATAGCGTACTTCCCGGTACACCGGCTGAGGCTGCCGGTATTCTTAAAGGAGATAAACTCCTAGCTATTAACGACAAAAAGATAGATTCTTGGTGTGAATTTGATGATGTTTTTGGTGTTCTTAACGACATGCTATCGGCTTCTAATACTAAAGAAGATAGCCTTAAGGTACGCACAATATCACTAGTGTTTAGTCATAAGAATAAAGAGGAAAAAGACACCGTAGTTATGGCTCTTAACAAAGACCTAACAATGGGAGTTCTTCGCTCAACACTTTTGGACTACTACAAGCCCAAAATGATTAATTATAGTTTCTTTGCTAGCTTCCCCGCTGGTGTAAGATATGGACTTGATGTGCTAAAAGGATATGTGGGCGATCTTAGATACGTATTTTCCTCAGAAGGCGTTAAATCTCTTGGAGGATTTGGATCGATTGCAAGCCTCTTCCCTCCAACTTGGGATTGGATGATTTTCTGGCGTATGACCGCCTTCTTAAGTATAATCCTAGCCTTTATGAACATCATTCCAATACCTATGTTAGATGGTGGTCATGTGCTCTTCTTACTTTATGAGATGATAACCCGTAGAAAGCCGAGTGAAAAGTTTATGATAAGGGCAGAATACGTAGGCCTTGGAATACTTATACTACTTATGGTGGTAGCCAACCTAAACGATATTCTTAGATGGCTCGGCTATATGTGATGAAAAAAAGAATTGAAACTTCTTTCTTTATGATTAAATGGAAAAAAAATCGTAAGTTTGCCTAAAGAAGAAAAGAAAAACCTTAAAACTTTATATCTTATGAACAGCGACCCAAAAGATTGTCTATATTGTCAAAACAATGAGACACAACATGAATTAATGATTCAGGTAGCAAAATTAAGCGTATCACGCCTATTCATTTTTAAGGAGCAGACCTACCGCGGACGTTGTCTTGTAGCTCATGATGAGCACATTGATGACCTAAATCTTCTTAGCGATGAAGCTCTTTCTTCCTTTATGAAGGATGTTGCAAAGGCTACCCGTGCAATGCAGAAAGTCTTTAACCCAGACAAAATCAACTATGGAGCTTACGCTGATACCCTATCTCACCTACACTTCCACCTAGTTCCAAAATATATTGGTGGACCAGATTTTGGTGGAGTATTTAGCATGAACCCAAAGGCTGTGTATCTAAGCGATGATGAGTACGCTGATATGGCCGAAAAACTAAAGAAAGCCTTAGAATAGCAGCTTCTTTTTTTGGGGGGAACAACTACCTTCGAGAAAAAGAAAAAGGGGTTAACCCTCTAAATGGTAGTTTTCAATATCGCGAAAACCATTAAGGAATGCCTTAGCAGGCATTCTTTTTTTGCCCACTTGCTGTAACTCCTCAAGACGTAAAAAATTTGTTGTAGTAGCTACATATATCTCATTCTTATTGACAACAATAGACCCCGGCTTAAGATTATCAGAAGGAGTTAAAGAAAGTGAGGACTTAAAAATCTTAAGCGTTAGTTTTTCACCTTTGGGTGTTGTCATTAAAGTCCAAGCTCCCGGTGATGGAGATAAACCACGTATTAGATTGTAAATGGTTTTATCATCCTTTTCCCAAGAAATTCGGCAGGTTTCTTTAAAGATTTTAGGGGCTTTATTTAAAACTTTTCCCTGTAGCGGAATTTCATCTTGGGGCAAAGCCTCAACACTTCCATCACCTTTAATAATTTTATCTATAGTTTCTATGGCAATATTAGCCCCAAGAAGCATTAACTCATCATGAACTTTTCCGGCATCATCTTCTTTAGAAATCTCAAGAGTTTTTTGAAGGATAATTCTTCCTGTATCAATATCCTTATCAATAAAAAAAGTAGTAACACCAGTTAATGCCTCACCATTTATTACCGCCCAATTAATAGGGGCAGCACCTCGATATTGTGGAAGAAGGGCAGCGTGAACATTAAATGTTCCAAAGCGGGGCATCGCCCATACCTCTTCTGGAAGCATACGAAAAGCTACAACCACTTGTAAGTCCGCTTTATATTCTTTTAAAGCCTTTAGAAAGTTTTCATCCTTTAGCTTTTAGGGTTGCAAAACGGGTAAGCCTTTAGATAGAGCATATTGTTTTACACTCGATGGCTTTAGCTCGCTTTGATGGCGACCAACTGATTTATCCGGCCCGGTTACAACAGCTACTACATTATACCCCCCATCTATCAAAGCCTCTAGAGTTTTAACTGCAAACTCCGGCGTAACCATAAAAACAATTCTAAGACATTCTATTTCCATTTATATTTTTTCTTTTTTTTTAGGGAAATTATTAAACAGTTACGGACTTGG
>JAJQAI010000182.1 GCA_021203915.1 Prevotella sp.
GACCATTAGAATATATCGGTGCATTTTTTGCAGGTGCCATAGCTGGTGCAGCGATTGGCTTATTGTTGGCCCCAGACAAGGGTAAGGATACCCGTGGCAAGATTGTTGGTACTATAGATGATTTCTGCCAAAAGCACAATATTAGCTTGAGCCGCAAGCAAATATGTGACCTTGCTGAGGAAGTTAAGGAAGTTGCAGAAGAGGTATAATAAGAAAAAATCATCGAGTGTGGATGGGGTTTTCTTATAGCCCTTTCACACTCGATAGTTTTCTTTTTTATTTTAAAGTAAAAGATAAATATTAAGCAAAGGCTGTGTTTTCTAGCGACAAAAATATTGAGACCATAGAGCAGTTAATAAAGTGCATCAAGGACAACTTCTCACTCCAAAAAGAATATGTTAAATTGGATGTTATAGAGAAGGTTGTAAGGCTTGTTACTGTCATTTTGCTTATGTCTGCGCTAGCAATATTGCTAATTGCTATATTGACCTATTTGTCAATAGCGGTAATTTTTGCTCTAGCACCTCATGTAGGATACCCCGGAGCATCTTGCATTATCGCAGCCGTATATGTAGTGCTACTTGTTCTGCTTATAGTCTTTAGAAAAGAGTGGATTGAGAAGCCATTAGTTAAGCTCATCACCAAAACCTTAATGGAATAATTTTTTTATGGATGGTGATACGATAGTAAAATATAGTTCTCTCTCTGATATTAGACATCAGAAGGAGATGGCCTTAGCTAAGATTAAGGCGAACAATAAGGAAATAGGTTTCTTATGGAAGAGTATTTTTGAGAAACCTAAGAAAAGTAATACCCCTCAGTTTACGTTTTCCAATGTAATGAAAACGGGCATAGGCGTTTTTGATGCATTGTTATTCGCTTGGAAAATGTATCGAAAATTTAAGCGATAACTTTTCCCCAAAAAAAGTCTCTTTTATTATCCCCCTTAAATAAAAAACAGGGATGAATTTTTTCAAGGCTTTATTTAGCTCAAAGCAGGAAGATGCCTCAGAAAGAAAGCAGGCAGAAGAAGAAAAGCACTTTGATGTGCTAAAGTATGATGGTATACGTGCTCTTAGATCTAATCAGGCTGAGTATGCCATTAAGTGCTTTGTTCACAGTTTAGAAATAAAAGAGGACTTAGAAGTAAGAGAAAACCTCTCTCTTGCCTACATCAATCAAGGCTTGCTTAAAGAGGCTTATGAGCAACTCTTAAAGATTGCTAGAGAGCAACCTAATAACTTAGCTCTACTAAATCGTATGGCTAATGTCTTATACATGATGGAAGATTATGATAATATGCTTGATGTATGCCAAAAGGCAATGCAAATAGATAATGAAGATACCGATGCTTTATATCTTTATGCTAAGGCATGTGTGGGTAAGGATTGTTTTACGGATGCAATAGAGGCACTAAATAAAATTATTTCCATTGATCCTCAATATTATGAAGCTTACCTATTAAGAGGGGAGATATTCCTTAGCCAAAAAGATGTTCTGCAGGCAGATCAAGATGCTACTTTCTTGCTTGAAAAAATTCAAGAAAGTGAAGATGTTTTTTCCTTAAAGGCTAGAGTTGAAGCTGCCAAAGGAGATACGGGAGATCCCATTCCTTATTATGATGCTATAATAGACTTAAATCCATTTAGTGTTGATGCCTATAAAGCTCGCGGAGAGTTAAAAGCCAAGAAAGGTGATACTCTTGGTGCAGAAGAAGATTTCTCTAGAGCTAAGGAATACGAGCCCCAAGTCCCTAAGGAAGAAAATATTGAAGAAAAGGTAAAGCAAGCCTATAACGATATAAATCCCATTGGGCTATAAAGAAGAGTTTAAGCCTTTGAGACAACTTGGTTAAAGTAAGGATATGGGATTTCAATTCCTTCTTTATCGAAACGCTCTTTTACGGCTTTTAGTAAATCACAATTCATAAAAAAAGCATTAGCATTGGAAGCTGCCCATGCCCATGCCCTTAGGGTTATAGATGAGTCACCTAAGTTCATCACACGAATTGTAACTTGTTCAACACCTTTTTCTTTTTCTTCATCTGTTCTATGGTCGATAAGTAGCGGATGCTTCATTATCTCGTCTCTCATTACCTCAATGGCTTTGTTTAAATCGGTTGTATACGCTACAGCGATTTCTACAAATGCACACGTTGCGAGCTCACCATAGGAAGAGTTGATTATCGTGCTTGAATTGATTTTATTATTTGGAATAAGAATCATACGATTCTCAAGATTTTTTATTACGGTGTGTCTTAGTGTTATCTCTGTAACTATACCAATGACCTCATTATCAATTTTGATAAAATCTCCTACTTTAAACGGACGCCAAAAGATTATAAATAGCCCTCCAACGATATTGGAAAGAGCTTCTTGAGAGGCGAGTCCAACAGCCATTGCTACGATTCCTGCACTAGCCAAAATAGAGTCGCTGACTCTTTGCATTCCGGGAATAAGGGATAGAAAGGCAGAAATACCAATAATGTAGATTACTGCCGTAACAATTTGCCGTAGGAATCCAACTCTAGTTTCGTCTATTATGGTTCTACCTTGTTTCTTTTGGGATCTTCGGAAAAAGTATTTTGTTATTGCGATAGCAATCCGTACGAAAATATAAATAATTATTCCTTTAACTAGTATGGATGCAATTAGGCGAATAGGTACCCCAAATATTACCGTGTCAAGAAAATTGTTAAAACTCATAAGTTAAATTGATGGTTCAACTACAAAAAT
>JAJQAI010000079.1 GCA_021203915.1 Prevotella sp.
GGTTTACGCAGCATGCCTTTTAGCAGTTGCGTTTTCGGCTGGCGCCTTAATAAAGGTTAAGGCAACCAATGTCCCCGCACAACCTGTTGACCTAACTTATGCAGCAGAAAAGGCTCTGCCTGCTGTTGTGCATATTAAGTACTTGCAAAACAGTAAAATAGAGACCCGTGAAGTGCCCACTGATCCATTCGAGGACTTCTTCGGTCCTTTTGGCTTCTTCGGTAACCCTGGTGGTGGCGGTGGAACACAAAAAAGACAGTATCAAACTCCAAAAAGGGAAGGAGCTGGCTCAGGTGTTATAATTTCTTCAGACGGATACATTGTAACTAACAACCATGTTGTCGATGGTGCTGACGAGTTGACAGTGACACTAAATGACAATAAAGAATACTCAGCTCGCATTATAGGTGCTGATAAGACAACTGATTTAGCACTGATAAAGATTGATGCGAAGAACCTCCCTACCCTTCCTATTGGAGATAGTGACAAACTTAAAGTTGGTGAGTGGGTACTTGCAGTTGGTAACCCATTTAACTTAAATTCAACAGTTACCGCAGGTATTGTAAGTGCAAAAGCACGCTCACTTGGAGCTAATGGAGTAGAGTCTTTTATTCAAACTGACGCAGCGATAAATGCCGGAAACTCTGGTGGTGCTCTAGTTAATACCGAAGGAGAACTAGTTGGTATTAATGCAATGCTATACTCTCAAACTGGTAGCTATAGTGGCTATGGTTTTGCTATTCCTACTACTATTATGAACAAGGTAGTAGAGGATCTCAAGCAATATGGTACAGTTCAACGTGCATTATTAGGTGTTATGGGCGGTGACGTTAATAAGTACGTTGACGACCAAAAATCCAAAGGCAAAGAAGTTGACTTAGGCACAATGGAAGGTGTATATGTATCCGAAGTAGAGGATAATAGTGCAGCATCAGAGGCAGGAATTGAAAGTGGTGATGTTATCGTAGCCGTTGATGGTAAGAAAATGAAAAAGATGGCCGAGATGCAGGAATACCTAACCAACAAACGTCCTGGCGATAAGGTGTCTATAACCTATATGCACAACAAAAAGGAAAAAACAGCAACTGTTACGCTTAAGAATGCTCAAGGCAATACCAATGTTGTTAAGAATGCAGACTTAGACGTTTTAGGATGCACATTCAGAGAGGTTAATGACTCAGAGAAGAAGCAACTAAATATTAACAATGGTCTAGTTGTAGTAAAAGTTGAAAGCGGAGCTTTCCAAAAACATGGTATCGCTAAGGGCTTCATCATACAAAAGGTTAACGATGAGACAATGAAGAGTATCGATGACCTTCAGGATGTAGTCAAGGAGGCCTCAGTAAGCAAAGATCCAGTACTCTATATCCAGGGTATTTATCCAAGCGGAAAGAAAGGCTATTTCGCTGTTTCACTTGACAATAATTAAACAATCGATATAGAATCTTAATGTAGGGCTTGTCTCACTAGAGGAAAAGTTGGGACAAGCCTTTTCTTTTTATTTCTACAGAAGTTAGAAAAAGTGAAAAAAACTCAAGATGAATTTTTCTTTTTTGAAAAAAGACATATATTTTTTTGTTAAAGGAAAAATCATTACTTTTGCACTTACCCAAAATTATGTGAAGGCATGAGACAACTGAAAATAACCAAGTCAATCACTAACCGCGAGAGCGACTCATTGGATAAGTATCTCCAAGAAATCGGTCACGAGGATCTTGTCAGTGTAGAGGAGGAGGTAGAATTAGCTCAACGCATAAAAAAAGGTGATCGTGAGGCCTTGGATAAACTGACAAAGGCAAACCTTAGGTTTGTGGTGAGCGTTGCCAAACAGTATCAGAACCAAGGGCTTAGTCTTCCTGACTTAATTAACGAGGGGAATCTTGGATTAATTAAAGCTGCTGAGAAATTTGATGAAACTCGTGGTTTTAAATTTATATCCTATGCGGTATGGTGGATACGTCAAAGTATTCTGCAGGCTATTGCAGAACAGAGTCGTATTGTACGTTTGCCACTAAACCAAGTGGGCTCAGTAAATAAAATAAACCGTGTCTTAAATAAGTTTGAGCAAGAGAACGAACGTCGTCCTAGTGTAGATGAGATAGCCGATAAGGTTGATATTCCGCATGATAAGATAGAAGAGGCCATGAAGATTAGCAATCGTCATGTATCGGTTGATGCCCCATTTTCAGATGGCGATGATAATAGTCTTTTGGATATTCTTCCTAATAATGACTCCCCAACGGCTGACGAGAATCTAGTTCTAGAGTCGCTTCATGAGGAAATAAATAGAGCTCTCCAAACCCTTAATGAACGCGAAAGAAGTATTATTGAAGCTTTCTTCGGAATTAATCAAAGCGAAATGACTCTTGAGGAAATTGGAGCCAAATATGGCCTAACAAGAGAACGTGTAAGGCAAATAAAAGAAAAGGCCATTAGAAGACTTAGGCATGATACAAAAAATAAGTTGCTAAAGTCATATTTAGGACAATGAGAAAATTTTTCAATTTAGCTATAAATCTTAGGCGATTTATCCCTCTTGCCATCATCTTTTTGATGGCTAATACTACCCTTTTACAAGCTAAGAAAGGTATCGTGCAAAAACCTTTATATGTGTTTGGTGTTGCTATATCTTTTAATGACTCCACAATTTATCTTACCGATATACATACTATGGATAGAGGTTGGATACATACTAGAAACAATTTCATTCTTAATAGGCATAATTACTCCTAA
>JAJQAI010000193.1 GCA_021203915.1 Prevotella sp.
ATAAAAATTACTTCCTTTGCATCACATTTTTAACACTTGTCTTTTGGTAAGTGATTAGGCTTTACTAGTTAAGCCACTAGAAAATTTAAGACAATTGGAAAAATTATTCTGTTAACAATTATAAACTTTAAAAACTTACAATCATGTCAGAAATTGAATCAAAAGTAAAAGCTATCATTGTTGATAAACTTGGTGTTGACGAAGCAGAAGTAAAGGAAGAGGCAAGCTTCACAAATGACCTCGGTGCTGACTCACTAGATACCGTAGAGTTAATTATGGAGTTTGAGAAAGAGTTCAACATCTCCATTCCTGACGACAAGGCAGTAACGATCGTTACAGTTGGTGACGCAATTCGTTACATTGAAGAAAACCAAAAATAATTCGTTCCATAGCATAAATTGATGGAATTAAAAAGAGTAGTCGTAACGGGGCTTGGCGCAGTGACCCCACTGGGAAATAATCCTGAGGACACTTGGAAAAACCTTATTGCTGGAGTTAGTGGCGCAGCACCCATTACACTTTTTGACGTTTCTAAGTTCAAAACGCAGTTCGCTTGCGAGGTTAAGGGGCTTGACCTTGACCAATATATCGATAGAAAAGAAGCTCGCAAGATGGATAGGTATACTCAGCTAGCAGTTGTAGCAGCTAAGCAGGCCGTTCAGGATTGTGGAATGGACTTAGAAAAAGAAGACAAAAACCGCATTGGGGTTGTTTATGGTGTTGGCATAGGCGGAATAAACACTTTTGAAGAAGAAGTGAAGTACTATGGTATCAACCAAGAAAATGGTCCTAGATTCAGTCCTTTCTTTATCCCGAAAATGATAGCAGACATAGCTTCTGGTCATATTTCGATATTGTTTGGATTCCACGGACCTAATTACACCACAACATCTGCATGTGCTTCATCAACCAATGCACTAGCTGACGCTTTCAACCTTATTAGACTAGGAAAAGCAAATGCCATCCTAGCAGGCGGAGCAGAAGCAGCACTTTGTGCTTGTGGTGTTGGCGGATTCAACGCTATGCATGCCCTTTCAACACGTAATGATGATCCAAAAAGGGCTTCACGCCCATTCAGCGCATCACGCGATGGCTTTGTTATGGGTGAAGGTGCGGGATGTCTCATACTTGAAGAACTTGAGCACGCAAAGGCACGTGGAGCAAAGATTTATGCCGAAATGGCGGGCGAGGGCGAAAGCGCTGATGCACATCATATTACAGCTTCTCATCCTGAGGGCCTTGGTGCAAAATTAGTTATGCAAAATGCACTTGATGATGCAGGTATGAAGCCTGAAGACATAGACTACATCAATGTGCATGGCACATCAACACCAGTTGGTGACCTCTCAGAGGTAAAGGCTATAAAAGAAGTCTTTGGTGATGCAGCATATAAATTGAACATTAGTTCAACAAAGTCAATGACAGGCCACTTGCTTGGAGCAGCAGGCGCAATAGAGGCGATGGCTACAGTCTTAGCCGTACAAAACGACATTATTCCTCCAACTATTAACCATGATGAGGATGACAAGGACGAGGAAATAGACTATAACCTAAATTTCACCTTCAACAAAGCGCAAAAACGTTTAGTAAGAGCCGCACTAAGTAATACTTTCGGCTTTGGCGGACATAATGCCTGCGTTATCTTTAAGAAATATGTTGATTAAAGACATTGTCGATAGAGTGAAGCTCCCTTTCCGCAAGGAAAAGGAGCTTTATTATTCTTTAGAAAAAATCACCGGATTCCTTCCTCACAACATTGAACTTTACAAGCAAGCTCTTATGCACAAGAGCCTAGCTCTTCGTTCTGAAAATGGAAAGTTCATTAATAACGAACGTCTTGAGTTTTTAGGAGATGCTATTTTAGGTGCAATCGTGGGCGATATCGTATATAAACATTTTGAAGGTAAACGCGAAGGGTTTCTAACCAATACTAGGAGTAAAATTGTACAGCGTGATACACTAAACCGCTTAGCCAACGAAATTGGACTCAGCCAATTAATCATCTCTAACGGACACGCTTCCACTCATAATAGTTACATGGAAGGGAATGCTTTTGAAGCCCTTCTTGGGGCTATATACCTAGATAGAGGATATTCTTCTTGCAAACTTTTCATGCAGAAAAAGATTCTCTCACATATAATCAACATAGACAAAGTAGCATACAAGGAGGTAAACTTTAAGAGTAAACTTATTGAGTGGTGCCAAAAAAACAAAATAAGCCTTGACTTTGAACTAGTAGAAGAAAAGCGAGACGACAACAATAGTCCCGTTTTCACTTATCGAGCAATCATCGAAGGACAACCAGGAGAAAAAGGTACTGGATATTCCAAGAAAGAAAGTCAACAACAAGCAAGCAAACTTACACTGCAACATCTAAAACGCAAGCCAAAATTTATAGAATCCATCTTCTTGGCAAAAACTCAAAGAACTAAGATGGAAGAGCAACCAATTGAGAGTGTACCTAATATAGATTCCAAGATGGACTTTATAATTAACACCGAGAAAGAAATAGATGTCCAAACAAAAGAGAGTAACAAAAAAGAGATATTAGAAAGTGGTAGCACTAAATTTTCTGATGAGGACATCAACTCCTCAAATGAAATCAAGGTAAAAACCACTAAAAAAACTCTCTCTAAAGAAGATATAATTGCAGCCGCGGAAGTTGCCGCTTTCTCTAAAGAGGCTTAAGGTTAATAGCTTCCCTAAAAAAAATCCTTTATTTTTTCTTAGTT
>JAJQAI010000270.1 GCA_021203915.1 Prevotella sp.
AGAAATCTTTTTCAGAAAGAAATTCCAGGCAAGAAAAGTATAGAGTTAGATTCTATACATAACGTATATTCAAGTGAAGGTAGAGTTGTTGGGGAAATAAATTTCTCATTTGAAGATCGTGAATCCTCTGGTACAAACAAATTGTTAGATCTTTCAGCTTTAATTTTCAAAGCACTTTATACTGGTTCTGTGCTTGCTATAGATGAACTTGATGCCAAAACTCACCCTATCATTCCACAATATGTTATTGCTTTGTTTAATGATTCTAAGACAAATCCTAATAACGCTCAATTGATCTTTACCACTCATGACACGCATCTTCTTTCTCAGAAAATCCTAAGGCGTGATCAAATATGGTTTACAGAGAAAAATTCTCAAGAGCAAACAGATTTATATAGCCTAATTGATATTGTTCTGCCTGGTGGTGCTAAACCACGTAACGATGCCAACTATGAGAAAAATTATATCTCAGGTCGTTATGGAGCTATTCCTTACATTCTTAACGATTAAAAAATATTGCTATGGCAGGAAAGAAAATCAAAATTGATTTTAAGAAATACAAAAAACAGTCGCAAGAAAGAGAACAAAAACTAGTGCGTTGTTCCATATTGATTGTATGTGAAGGTGCAAAGACTGAACCTAATTATTTTAGAAAACTAGCTAGAAATCGGCTGGGAATAATTGTTTATGATATTGAAGTACAAGGTTTTGGGCGTAATACAATAGGTATTGTGGAAAAAGCAATTGATTTGAAAAATAAAAACAATTATGATCGTGTCTGGGCAGTATTTGACAAAGATGATTTTCCAGCAAAGGATTTTAATGATGCTATTATTTTGGGTAAGAGCAATGGGGTTGAAGTGGCATGGAGTAATGAGGCTTTTGAATTGTGGTTTTTGTATCACTTTCAGAATGTTATAACGGGATTATCAAGAAGACAATATAAGAAGAAAATCTCAGCTGCAGTAAATAAATCTCCTCAATACAAATCTAAGAACAAATATGTATATACAAAGAATGCTCAAGACAATTTCGAGATAATGACAACTTATGGCTCAATGGACGAGAGCTATACAATATGCAGAAAGAACCCACCTTGGGTACAAAGACTCGCGTTATGCCAGTCAGAATCCGTGCACAACAGTTTATCGACTTGTGCGTGGGTTGTTAGGTCAAGACAAAGAGTTGAACGATGAATTAGTTAGAAAAATAGAAGGAATCATGTAAAATATTTTCCACTTCCTTGTTTGCATAGACTTGATGCGGAGCTTATTGTTCACTTAGAATATTCCTAATTACAAGCCAAGAAAGTGTGAAACCAAATATCCCTGTAATATGAACAAGGCTTCCGTTAACGCTCTTAAAAGAAGATGTTTCTTCTTTTGTTTCTACACCTTGATTCTTTAAAACTTCATCGCTATAAACACATAGGAACTTCTTTTCTGGTTTCTTTTTTGCTTGTTTAAATTTATTTCTTAGAGCACGTGCTAGTGGACATCCCGTTACTTTCCAGAACTCAGCTACTTGAATGCGTTTAGGGTCTAATTTAAGGGCTGCCCCCATTGAAGAAAATAGCGTTGAAGATGTTTTACAAGCATTAAGTATAAGAAGAGCCTTATCCTTTAGACTATCTATTGCATCAATGATGTAGTCATAATCAGAGAGAGAAAAATCTTTTTGAGTCTCTTCTGTATAGAACTCCTTTATAGCAGTTATTTGAGCCTTGGGATTTATTTCTTCAAGACGCATTTTTAGTACCTCAACCTTTGCCTTACCAATACTAAGGGTAGTTGCCATAAGTTGCCTATTAATGTTGGAGGGGTAAACTAAATCTTTATCAACAATAGTAAGGTCTATAGCTCCTGAGCGTACTAAGGCTTCAGCACACCAACTACCAACCCCACCTACGCCAAAGATGATAATCTTTTTGGATGAAAGCTTTTCTAAAGCCTTTTTACCTAGAAGTAATTCTGCCCTTTGAAAAATGTCTTTCTCTTCCATTAAATTCTTAGGATATTTCCTTTAGTTTTTCCCCCATTTCATCGATGGAGCCAGTTGCAAATAAAATCCTTCCATCCTTATCAATAAGGTAAAGAGTAGGAATCCATGATACCTGGTAGGCTGAGGCTACAGTGCTTTCTTTCCAGGGAAGAAATTCCGAGCACTGAATCCAGTCCATAGAGTTTTCTTCTATATAAGCGAGCCATTGTGCTTGGTCAGTATCAAGGGAAAAGCCTACGAAAATAATTTCCTCTGAATGGTATGTTTCATATAGATTAACCATACTGGGTGTAGCTTCTTGACAATCCGGACACCAGGAAGCCCAAAACTCTAAAACGACATACTTTCCTTTAAGCGAACTTAAAAGGAAACCTTCTAAGCCTCCACTTGGGTATATTTCAAAATCTGGCGCTATAGTCCCTAGAGGTAAAAGTTCCATTTTATAATCTGAATCAGAGTCAACTACGCATGAAGTTATAGCTGACAAAAGAATAAGGGGAATGATAAGCCCTTTTATCTGCTTCAAGAAATCCATATCTTCCTTATTTTTTCTTGAGTGGCGAAGTTAAACATTTTCTTTAGAAAAGCCAAACTTAAGACTCTTTAAGAGATACTTCTTAAAGATGCGTGATGTTGTGAAGGAAGATTTTAGAAGAAATTCTTCTTTAAACTTGCTACATTCTAAAGGCGTTACAAAAACCAATATTTTGCTATAGGTGTACTTGCCTA